>JAPWTO010000052.1:0-3934 GCA_028276005.1 Acidilobus sp. | reverse complement strand
CCACGACAGCGATCTTATCAGCGCCTATGAGGGTCCCTATCAGCGGCAACAGGGAGGACTGGTTATAGGGGTTGACGTTAATGCTCCCGCTCGCTGAGGAGCCTCCTTGCTGCTGGGCTAACAGGTAGTAACTGTAGGGTGAGGCCGCGACCGCCGCAACTGCATCGCCGCTCTGCAGAACTAACGACGCTGCCTGAACCTGGACGGGCTGCCTGAAGCTCAGGGTTATGGTAACGCTTTCGCCGGCAGGAGAGCTGGCAGGCAGCCAGTACTGCGACCCGCTGGCCGTAACGACGCTAAGGAATCCAGGGTAAGCGCCCGGCCCGTAGCTCAGCAGGGTGCCGTTAGAGAGCCTCAGCACGATACCGGTGACCTCATATGCGTAGGGGTAGCCCGACGAGAGCGTTATGGTTACGTTCGTCCCAGTGGGCGTAGGCGAGCTGTACCAGTAGGCGTTAGCGGTCCTCTGAAGCTCCGCCGCCTCAGAGAGCACCTGGGACCTCTCGCTTGAGAGCCTGGAGTAAACGCTGTACTGGTTCATCAGGTAAAGCGCTGTGGCAAGGGAGGCGAACATCACGATCGCTATTATCAGGGCCCCGACTATCGCCGACTGTGACCTCCTAAGGCCCACCGACCATCACCTCGTACTCCCCTGAGTTCGTGACAAGGGTCACCTCTACCGGCGCCCCTGACGATGCGTTGTATGGACAGTAAACCTTAGCCATCTGGTAGGCCGGCAGGGTGACCGGGGTCGTGTAGCTCCTATTGCCAAGTTCCACGGTGCAGCTGGCAGGCGTTGAGTTGACCAGCACCTGGTACAGGCTTATGCCGTAGGGCCCCGTGTGGAAGGCCACCACCAGGTAATTGCCCTGTTCGCTTGACATGACTGGCACCAGGTAGGCTAGCTGGTTGAAGGCGTTTACAGAGTAGCTGTTGTAGTAGCTAAGGTAGTAGAGGTAGTAGGCCAGGAAGCCTGCGCCCACCCCTAGCACTACGAGGATCAACAGGATCTCGGCAACTACGTCACTTATCGATCTCAAGGTCTCGCTGAACCCACTATATTTTTAGAAACAGTCTTTAAATATCTATGTTCGGCTTATGATGAATGTACATGACCGTAGGCCCGCTCAGAGCCCTGGCCCATGCATCGCTACCACCGATATCACCATAAGCGTTGAACCGAGGGCTGACAGGAAGGCGAAGTACTCCAGTGACCTTGGGGGGTAGTCATCTATTATCTTGGCGAGCACGTAGGCCGACGCCGCGGAGAGAACCAGCAACGCGTAGTACATGAAGCCCAGCAGCTGAACTAGGGTTAAAGGGCTGAGGCCCTGCGAGCCCGGCAGGGCGAAGCCCGTGAACGTGCTGGCCACGGACACGCCGACGCCCGCCACGACGCCATATACTGCCACGCCCATATATACCACCATAGCATATGACCTGAGCCTGTTGAACAGCGTGAACTCCATCCTGTCGAGCTCGGCCGCGTACCTGCTGATGACCTCCAGGACCTCCTTGGCCCTGCCGCCGCTCCTCCCAGCTACCGGTATAGCCGACATGAGTATCCTGACGTCGCGCGGGGCGTCCCCGAAGACCCTCCTGAAGGACCCCTCGAGGTCGCCCGTGAGCCTGTAGGAGCTCGCCAGCGCCCTTATGAGGTCCCTTAGGGGCCTCTCAACCAGCGACGCTGAGGCCGAGAGGGCTTCTACTGTTGACTGGGCGGAGGCCGCGATGCTCGGGTAGACCTGCAGGAAGATCCTTGACTGATACTTGAGGTCCGTAATCATTTCATGGCCCCTCCTGAAGGCTATGGCGGGAGGTATGACCGCCAGAACTATTATTGCCTCCAGCGACAGTATAGAGGCCGCGCCGTAGGGCACTGGGAGCACTTTGTCGTAAAGAGTGAACTTCAGGGCCCCTGGGACCATCTGTAACAGCAGGAGGCCGTCAAGGACCAGGGCTATTCCAAGCGCTGCGTAGAAGGCCTTCGCTAAGTTGCGCCCTTTCCAGTAGCTCAAGGCCATCACCTACAGCTTAAGCTTTGACATCTGGTTGTCAACGAGCACCACCGTCATCACTGACACTATGGGCAGTATTATGAAGACCGCCAGCGTCACAAGCGACATGGGCGAGAGCCCCTTCACCGCGTAGGCTGCGAAGAGCAGGGCCGCTATGGTAACTAGTATGGGCAGTATAAGGCCCACCGTCAGGAACATCTCCAGCAGCGACCCCACAGTCGCCGAGACCCTGTCCACGAGTGAGTAGTAGTAGTTGATGTAGGTCTCCAGCTGGTACCTGACTACTGAGAGCGGGTCAGAGCCTGTCTCAACGGCCTTGGCCAGGGACTCCGCCAGCACCTTTACGCTCCTTGAGGGCGTTATCTCGGAGAGCCTCCTCAGGACCCTAGAGGGGTCCTCGCCAAGCGACAGGGACCTATGAAGGTAGTCTATCTCCACGGAGAACTCCTTGAGCTCGTCCCTGTAGTCATAGAGGCCCAGGAGGGCATCGTGCACCTCACGCCCTCCGGCGATTAGGAGGGCCAGGGTTGAGGCGAAGGCGTGGAACTTGGCCTCCATTGCGTCGCTCCTCGAGGAGAACCTGAACGCGGGGATGACCCCTGAGAACACTAGCGACAGCAGGAATCCCATGATGGCCAGGAGGGCCGCCACCAGGACAGCCATGTAAAGGCCATGTGAAAGGGCCAGGGCAAAGCCTGCCACGACGAGCGCTGCTGGGACTATGACCAAGAGGGGCATTACGACGGAGTCGCAGTACCTGTCTAGGCTCTGCGAGATCCCAGAGCCCAGGACCAGGTTATCTAGGTCAGGCCTCATCCTTATGACAAGCCTGCACGGCAGGGTCTGCCGTGGCAGCCTGCGCTCCCTAGCCCTCTTAGGGCTAGCGGTACCTGAGCTCATACTCCTTCACCTCCGTGAGCGCCCTCCGGTAAACCTCCTCTGGGTCCCTGCGGTAGAGCCTCACAGCTGAGTGCAGTAAGGCCACGTCGGCGTCCTTGGACACGAGCCAGCTGAGCACCGTGGCCCTACGCTTTAGGTCCTCGAGGGCCTCATCGTAGCTTACCAGCCTGAGGCTGGCTATAGTCCTTAAGGTTACAAGGTCCCTGGTCAACAGGGGCCAGGAGTCGTCCTCAGGCCTCCACGTTATTATCTCCTGAAGCTCTACGTCGTCCAGCTCAGGGTTGTACCTCACGCTTTCGTGGACCCTGACGACCTTCCTCATGACCTTGTCCCCTCTTTCAACCCTAAGTATGTTCACGAAGAGCCTGACCGCCGCTATGAGGCTGGCCGGGACGCTCATGGGTGGGGACTTAAGCCTCCTGACCAACACGTCCGCAGACTCGGCGTGAACCGTCGTGAGGCCGCCATGGCCTGTAGCCAGGGCCTGGAAGAAGCTGTAGGCCTCCCTGGACCTTATCTCGCCTATAATTATCACGTCAGGCCTCTGCCTGAGCGCCGCCTCCACCTGGGCCTGAAGGGTGACGCTCTGGACCTTCTCGTCTGTGGAGAGCCTCGTTACCATGGCCCCCCAGTTCTCGTGGAACGGCAGGTGAAGCTCTGGCGTGTCCTCTGCCGTGACTATCTTGAACTCGGTAGGAATGAACATAGTTATAGCGTTAAGCAGCGTGGTCTTACCGCTTCCCGTGGGCCCATATATTATGATGCCCTGCTTCATCTCAACTGCCATCCATAGCAACGCCGCTACCAGCGGGTCAAGGACCCTCGTCTTCAGCAGCTCTATGATTGTGAAGGGCTCGGACCTGAACTTCCTTATGGTGAACTGGGGTCCGTGCCTTGAAGCCGTGTCAAGGACTATGTTAACCCTGTACCCCTCGGGCTTCAGCACGCCCTCAACGATCGGAGTCGCGACCGATGGCTCCTTGCCCCCCTTGACGCCAAGCTTGGAGACCAGAGAC
>JAPWTO010000005.1:0-36462 GCA_028276005.1 Acidilobus sp. | reverse complement strand
CGTTTCTCGTCAACCTCCCACTCTTCACCATAGGCCTCTGCAGGGGGCTCGCTGTAGGTTACGCTTGCTGCCCTTACCTCATTCTTCAGGTAATACTCTTTAGACTTTACTGCCTGAAGTATGTCATCATCGCCTGAGACCCAGAGGTCAATATAGGCTTCAACGGGTAATGAAAGCTTCTTCCTCATGAACTGGACCCTCCTTATCACCTCTCTTACTATGCCCTCTACATGCTCCTCCTCGCTTAGCCTTTTGTCCAAGGCCACGATGCCATACCTTGTCTCCTCAACCTCAAGCCACTCAGGGTACTCGGCCAAGACCTTCACGTGCCTAGGCTCAAGCCTGACCTTCTGGCCTTCGACATCAAGCTCGTAGTAGCCTCTAGCTAGCAGCTCCCTCGCAACCTCGTCCTGCCTCATGCCGATGGCCTCGACGACCTTCTTGGTGAGCTTCTTGAAGTCGGGCCCGAGGACGCTGTAGTTGGGCTCCAGCCTGTAGACCTTTAAGTTCTCAAGGAACTCAGGTCCTACTACCTTAACCTCCTTTACGTTGGTCGCGGTCTTGAGGACCTCTGTGAACTTCTTGACGGCCGAGGACACCCTCTCATCTGAAGGCATTATGTAGATTGTCCTCAGCGGCCTCCTCAGCTTAATGCCGGCCTTGGACCTGGCAGCCACCGCGGCCTCGCTGAGCTCCCTGACAACGTTCATGCGGTCTTCAAGCTCAGCGTCTATGAACTTCTCGTCAGGGGACGGCACGTTCATTAGATGTACACTCTCAGGCGCCCCGCTTTCCGCGGGCCTGACAAGGCCTTGGTACATGTACTCTGTTAGGAATGGCATGAGCGGAGCTGCCATTAATAGCCACGTTCTCAGCGCGTAGTACAAGGTAGCGTAGGCAGCCCTCTTTGAGGGGGTGTCCTCCTCCTGCCAGACTCTCCTCCTTATGAGCCTGATGTACCATCTACTTATGTCCTCAACTATCAGGTCCCGGACTATCCTAGCAGCCTCGTGAACCTCCAGCCTCTCAAAGGCCTTATGATAATCCCTTAGGGCGCTGTTAATCCTGGAGAGGAGCCATTTGTCCTCAGGCTCCAGGTAACCGGCCACGGACTCAAGCTTCACGGCCTCGGGGTCAAAGCCGTCAAGGCTCATGTAAAGGCTTGCGAAAGCGAAGACGTTCCTTATGATCATGAAGTCCCTTGCCGTAAGCTCAATGTTGCGCCAGGAGAACCTGAGATCCTCCCACGTCGTGTTCCTCAGCACGTAGAGCCTCACTACGTCCCTTGGGTACTTGGCTACCAAGTCCTCAAGCGGTACGTAATTGCCAAGGGCCTTGTGCATCTCCCTGCCCTGCTCATCGAGGACAAAGCCGTGGACGAGGACTCTGCGGTAAGGAACCTTGTCAAACCCTAGCACGCCAACCCTGAGGAGGCTGAAGAACCAGCCCCTTAGCTGGTCATGGCCCTCAAGTATTAGGTCAACGGGCATGAGCCTCTCGAAGAGGTCCTTTCTCCTCGGATAGCCTAGGCTAGCGTAGAACGCTATGCCGCTGTCAAACCACACGTCGGCTACGTCTGGAACCCTCTTCATAATTCCGCCGCACTTAGGACATCTTAAGGTCACGCTGTCAATCCACGGCCTGTGTAGTGAGGGGGGCCTCTTGCCCCCAAGCCTTTCTAAGTCCTCAACGCTGCCCACGACCTCTACGTGGCCGCAGCTCTCACAGACCCAAATAGGTAGTGGTATTCCCCAATACCTTTGCCTGCTTATGACCCAGTCCCTGACGTCAGTCAGTATTGAGAGCAACCTGCTCTTGGCCCATGAGGGCACCCACTCTACAGTGTCCGCCTCCCTCATCAGTTTGTCCTTTACCTTGCTGACGGCTATGAACCACTGGTCGGTCAACCTTAGGACGAGGGGCGTCTTGCATCTCCAGCAGACAGGGTACTTGTGTACTATTTTGCCCTCGTGAAGCAACGCCTTGCGCTCCCTAAGGTCCCTAAGTATCGCCTCGTTAGCCTCAGTCCTGAAGTAAAGTCCCCTGTACTTACCGGCCTGCTCTGTCATCCTGCCCTGGTTATCAACAAGGCTTATGGCAGGCGCGCCTATCCTTGAGCCGACCTCAAAGTCTATGTCACCATGTCCAGGGGCTGCGTGAACGAGGCCCGTTCCCTCAGCGGCGCTGACGGCCTCGGGCGCCATGATGACACGATGGTAGGCTTTGAGTACAGCCTGAGCTTGGACCACGTCTTCAAGCGGGTGCTCGTACTCAAGGCCTTCTAGGTCCTTGCCCCTTACGACGGAGACTATCCTGTAGTTGCTGATCCCTGCCTCATTCATGACATTGGAGACCCTGGCCTCGGCCATGATGTACTTCTCACCGTTAGCCTCTACGATGGCATAGCTAAGGTCAGGGTGAGCCATAACGAAAGCGTTAGCCGGCAGCGTCCACGGCGTGGTGGTCCAAATCACGAGATAGACGTTTTCCTGGCCCTTAACTCTGAACTTAACGTAAATGGAGGGGTCCTCGAGGTCTACGTACTCAGAGACTTCGTAGTCTGCCAGCGTGGTCTCGCAGCGAGGACACCAATGTAAAACCCTTCCGCTCCTGTAGAGAAGGCCAAGTTCATGGACCCTCTTTATTAGATGCCATCCGGCCTCTATGTAGTCATCGGTGTAGGTTATGTAAGGGTCCTTCCAGTCCATGAAGACCCCGAGTTGTCTGAAGCTCTCAGTCATGCCCTTGATGTTGTCCTCGGCCACCTTGCGACAGGTTTCAACAAATCGGTCGATTCCAATCATGTCCTCTATGTCCTTTTTGCTCTTAACACTTAGGGTCCTCTCGACGAGGATCTCGATCGGTAGGCCGTGGGTATCAAAGCCTGGCTTATCCCATACATCAAAGCCTACCATCCTGTAATACCTAAGCAATGAGTCCTTCAGTATCTTGTTCCAGGCAGTTCCTACATGTATTGTAGGGGCGCTAGCGTAGGGCGGTCCGTCCAGGAAGTAAAGCTTGCGGCCGCTTTTCATAGCCTTGGCCTTAACTTTCTCATATATCGAGTTCCTATCCCAGAACTCCAGGATTTCTCCTTCTAGCTCGTGAAGGTCCTTATTGGCCTCGGCCGCTACATTGCCCACGATCTTCATAGCGCTCACCTTGTTGGAGACCTCACCCTTTAGGGCGGGGAGGATATGAACGTTTATAGGCTCTTTGCCTAAACTTTGGTGTGGAGTTGGGCGCGGGCGAGCTTAGCAGGCTATGAGCCTGCGCCTCCCCGAGGCTGACGGCGGGGCCTGAAGCGGTGATGCAGCGCCCGTGGGGGCACCTGAAAGGTGAGGGGAGAAGCCCCAGTGGGCGCAGAGCCCCCGTCCTTTAGGGCGGAGAGCCGTCAGCTAGAGGTGTCTATCCAGTCAACCTTAACGTACTGGGACTTCACGATTTCGGCCACCAGTTGCCTCAGCTCTGCCTCAAGCCCTTCCTTCTCCAGCGGGAGCTCTAAGAACCTGAACTCAGGAAGCACCGTCGACTTTATCTCACGAGGCGTAACGTTAAACTTTGACGTAAGGGCCTCTAAGACCTTTCTATGAAGGTTCTCATCATAGGTCGTGTAGTAGATCCTGTAGAGCCTCTTGTGAAGCTTCCCTGGCTCAGCGCCTGAGCTCATTTAGACCCCTAACGACCTAGACTTAGGCCCCCTTTTAGTTTTTAGGTTAGCCGTTAAGAGGGCTTGCGAGGTATATGTTATTCTCGTCCTCCTTGACTACACTTCTCACCAGGGCTCCAGAGCCGATAGGCCTCCTTACGCCAACAAGCGAGAACGCCCTGGAGCAGCTGCTGTCAACGGCTAGTAGCTCGCCACGGAGCCACCCCTCTCCAACTACAATAAGCTCTAACACGTCACCCTTCCTGTAGGGCCTCTGAAGCCTAGGAGCCCTCCTAATGCCTATCTCCTCAGGCCTGACGAGGAGCCTGTACCCTGTCTCCCTCTCTAGCGACCTAAGGAAGTCATAGAACCTCTTCCAAGACCAGGGCCTAACTCCCTTGGGCTTCCTTCCGAACTTGTGCGCCTCGAACTTCTGAATGAGAACCCCTGTGGGCCAGCCTGACCTCTCCCCCAGCCTGTGAGCCTTGGCCCACTCTATCAGCTTCTTGAGCTCACCCTCGTTGTAGCCAGGCACGACCACCGGCGTTAAGACGAAATCAAGGTCAGTCTCCGCCAGGGCCCTCTCAACCACCGAGAGTATCTTGTTCACGTCATACCATCCCGCGTTGACGAGCTTTCTGGCTAGGTCAGGGTCCATGGCGTCTATGCTGAGGTTCACCCTGTCAAGTCCAGCCCTGACAAGCGCCTTAAGCAGAGGAAGGGACAGGCTGCCGCCGTGAGTCTCCACGGCTACTCTCTCAACCCCTGGTGCTGACTTCAGCGCCTTGACCAGGTCTATTATCCTCGGGTTAGTTAGGGGCTCCCCAACACCATCTATTAGGGCCTCGGACCCTTCCCCCTTGACCTTTGCGACCTCCGAGGCCCATTCTGCGAGCCACTCGACGTCGTCGACTATGTACTCGGCCCTCCTGGTAGTGGAGGAGGGACCTGCGTCAACGCTGCAGAACACGCAGTCGTGGAAGCATAGCGTAGAGGGCCTGACCTGTATTACATTGGTCCCCCTCTCTATGACGCCAAATGCTATATGACCTATCATAGGGAAGGGCCTTCTGAGCCTCAGGAGCCTCCTGCCCATGACGACGGGGCCCTTTTCAACACCCTTCAGGCACTGCTCCATGACTTAGCCCCTAGCCTAATGACCTTCAGTGAGGACGCATAGGCAGGCCTTGAAAGCCCTATGCCCGTGAGGAGCTCGCAGAGCTTACACAAGCCCCTGCCAGGCGGCACAGGCTCGCCGCAGACCTTACACCTCCCCAGTCCCGTCAAGGGCTTCGTGGTCTTGGCATAAGGTAACAGTAGCTCGTCTAGCAGCTCAAGGAAGTTAAGGACGGAGCCTGGGTTCTCGGCCTCAAAGGCGTAGAGGGCCCTTCTAACCTTCGCCCTTAGGGTGGGCTGCTCGTAGATGTACGGGCACTCGGTCTCCTGGAGGTGATATCCACGCAGCTTAGCAAAGGTCGCCGTCTCCCACTCGTAGATCTTCCTAAGCGGCTTGACCCTCTTGACTAACAGAGGGTCCTCAACTATGTTGGCGAGGGGGTGCTGCCTTACTAGGCTGATGAAATCACCTCTCATGATGTTTATCACTGCCGTCTGCGCCTCGTCATCTAGGTTATGGGCAGTCGCAAGCTTGTCAACCTTAAGCTCCCTGGCGTAATAGTTCATTATCCTGCGCCTCGATATGCCGCAATAGGTGCAGGCGGATATGTTAGTCCTCCTGGCCCTGGCCTCTCCGACCATCTCATCTACGCTTAACCCTGTATAGTCCTTAACACTGGTGACTATTACGTCAACGCCCATCTGCTTGGCGGTCTCCACGAGAAATTTAGCGTCTTCCTCCTTGTTATAGCCTCTTATCCCCTCAATGATGTTAAGGCCTATGAGCTTGCTGGCCTTGTGTATCCTGACCATGGTCTCAAGGAGCACATAGCCGTCCTTCCCCCCGCTTAGAGCCAATAAAACGGTGTCCCCGGGCTCTATCAAGGACCACCTCTCTACTTCCCTCTTCACCCTCTTAACGACGTCTTCGACGAAGCACTCAAGGCATAACGCCCTCTTGGTATGCGGCTGATACACTACGGCCTCTCTGACGCCGCATATGTCGCAGGCGCGGCGCATAGAGTCTTTGCTATGATCCTCAGCACTAGGAGCACTTATAATTATCGCGTACGGATCACGCTAAGGTAGCCGATGGAAAGGGAGCCTGAGGCAGCAGTCCTTGTGCTGGTCTGGGGCAGGCCACTGCATGTGCTACTGGAAAGGAAGTCATGTAAGGTAGTTGACAGGTTTTCCTGCGACATAGCTTACCCCGGAGGCAGAATAGCGCCAGGCGAGACGCCCGTTCAGACGGCCCTCAGGGAGGCCTGGGAGGAGGCTTGGGTTAAGCCCTCTGCAGTGAAGGTTATAGGAAGCCTAGGCGTCTTCCAGACAATGTCTAAGCCAGTGATTCACACGGAGGCCATAGTCGGCGTTCCTAAGGGGCCCATTGACCCGAGGCCTGTGGACCCAGAGGTTGACGCGGTCTTCTGGGCTGACATTAACACGATAGGGGAGCCTACCGAGGTGAATCACCCTGTAAGGGGCTCTGTAAGGGGGGTCGTGCTGGGGAAGGGCCTCGTTCTCTGGGGCCTTTCACTTAGGATCACGATGAGGCTTAAGGAGAGAGTTCACAAGCTAGAGGTACTTGACCCTAAGCAGCTTCCCTAGGGCCTTGTAGTCGCTCTCAAGGCCCATTGACTTGAGGGTCTCAGCCTGTTGTACAAGGACTTTATCCCTTAGCCTCACAAAGGCCTCCTGTACGTCAGTTAGCCGCTCAAGCGGCAGGCCAAGTGCAACGTAGGACCTCAGCAAGCTCTCAAGGTCGTTCAGGCTCTTGACGTCGGCGGGGTTCTCTGAAAGTCCCCTGAGCAGCTCAAGCATGTCGTTGACGAAGTACTCGACGACGTCAGTCCCCACCTCTACGCCAGCGGAGGAGGCCCACTTGGCGAGCTCCTCTATTAGGGCTGAGTTAAGGGGCGCTGTGACTAGCGCGCTAACCAGCGACCTCTCTATGTAGTACTGCAGCAGATACCTGAAGACGCTTGGGTAGTCAAGTCCTAAGGACTTAACGTACTGCATTAAGGGGGCGTAGCTCTCATATAGCGCTTCGAATTGCCTCGTCAGGTCAGCGAGGGCCCCCTCAGCTACATACCTTATCAGGGCCCTCTGCTCATCCTTGAGGGCCCCCTTCAGGTCAACGAAGTTTTTGTCGAACTTCTTAGAAAGGTAATCAATAAGGTCAGGTATCATGCCCTTTGAGAACATGGAGGAAACGGTGGCCTCGAGCTCTTCATAATCCCTAGCGGAGGTAGCTACAGAGGCCCCACCGTATACGTCATACCAGCTATAGTAAACGGCCGCGAACATCACCTTGTGGTAGCTCCAGGTCACCTTTGATATCATAGTGGCAAGCCCTGTTATCGCCCTGAACTTACCAAGCCTTAGGGGCAACGTCCTTTCTAAGATGACCCTGTACGAGTAAAACTCGCTCTCCTGGGGTCTGGACTCGAAGAGAAGCCTCATGGCCATCATGGCGGCAAGCTTCTCGAGGCTTATCGAGGTTGGCACGACGTACTTTAAGTATATGTCCTTACCTGTGCCTACCTCAGGCAGGTTCGACTTGGCTTCTGATAAGATGTCAAGTAGCTTACTCTCTATATCAGGTCCGCCAAGGGACTTCATCAGCTCAACAGCCCTCCTCACGTGCATTAAGGATTGGATGGGCTCGGGACGATATATGTCCTCAAAGAACCAGGCGTCACTTGACTGGGCCAAAATAGCATTTCTCATTAGCTCAAGGAGCCTGAGGGCCTTGTCCTTCGTCTCCTCGTTTCCGTCGGTTAGGTGCCTCTGAAGGTACTCATTGGTTACCTCAGGGGATCTAGAGATTAGCACGTCACCGTAATCGAGGAGCGCCTTAAGCGGTTCCGAGAACAGCTTAGGCCCTATATCATAAAATGCCTTCAGCGACTCGTCAGCAATGAGGTCCACAGCCGCCCTAAGCGGTGTTCTCCACTCCTGGGTCCAGCCAGGCCTTATCTCAGACCCGCAGCCGCAGTTGCTACGCCACCTTTCAACTCCATGAGGGCAACTCCACGAGGTGTTCTCAGCTATTTCAACAGATACCTTAGGAGGGCTAACGGCTAAATCGTATTCGGCTAAGTTGACTATCTTAAGCCCATAGGAGCTTGCCAACTTGAACGCCCTAGCAAGCTCAACCTCCCCCCTCTTCTTATGATGGCCAAAGGTCTCGCCGTCAACGGCTACGGCCACGAGCTGAGGGGTGTCACGATTGTCATAGGATTCCAGAACCCTTCTAACAAGTAGCTCGCCGCTCTTGAGAAGGTCGCCAAAGGCCACGAGGCCTGAGAGCCACTTGTTGTAAACCACTACGTCAATTTCGTCACCCCTTGGCAGGGTCGCCTTATAAGTAATCCTTGTATCAAGGCTTGCCTCGCTTACGGGCGCCCTTGTGCCGTCCCGCGTTATTATGGACTTCACCTGATGAGGTCCCAGTATTACGAACTTTATGCCAAAGTCCTTGAGTATCTGAAGGGTTTCAAGGTCGACCGCCGCCTCGGGGAGCCAGAACCCCTCGGGCTCGCGTTCGAAGAACCTCTCGAAGAACCTGATGCCCCACCATATTGACGCCCTTCTGTACTCAGGTCTTGAGAGGGGCATTATTATATGGGCGTAAGGTTGCGCTATCGCATTGCCGTGGCCCGAGTGCTTACTGACGCTTTCCTTGTCTGCTGACATTATGGCGTCAACAAGCTTGGGGTGCCTTTTCGCTAAGTACTGGAGGAGCAGCGGACCGAAGCTGAAGGTCAGGTTGAGGTAGTTGTTAACGAAGTCCTCGATAAAGCCCTCCTGGTCCTCGAGCTTAGCCTTAGCGTTGGGCAGGTAGCTTTCATGAGTTATTAGGTCATTCCAGTCATGATAGGGTCTGGTGGCCGGGTCAAGGTCTACCTCCTCAGTCCATGGGTTGAAACGAGGAGGCTGGTAGAAGTGGCCGAAGACTGCGAAGTACTTTTCGTCGTTCATTTAACTGGCCCTAAGCGTTTTTCATTAGCTCAAGGCTTTAAGCTTGCAGCCTGACGTCCCTCGCTCGTCATCTAAGCACGAGCTCTTTTCCACCCCTTCTGGCGCGCTCCACCCTGTAGGTCGGGGTCACAGTCCTTGGGTGGCTGGCCCTAACCGCGTCAACCCTTTGGGACGAGGTGTTGACAGGTGACGCCTTAAGCTTCTCAGGGTCGCTTGCCGCCAGCTGCTCTATCTCCTTAAGCCTCTCAACGTACTTATCTATGTTCTCCTTGGTCTCGGACTCCGTGAACTCCACCATTAGCGCCTCCTTTACTATCAATGGGAAGTAAATAGTAGGGGCATAGAAGCCCGCGTCGAGCAGGGCCTTGCTCACGTCCTCTGCGGTTACCCCGTACTTCTCGGCCAGTGGGCTGGCGCTGATGACGGCCTCGTGCTTCCTCGGCCTTCCCTTGGCATAAGGCAACGAGTACCCTTTAGTCTCGCCGAGTACTCTGGCGAGGAAGTAGTTGGTATTTATGACACTGACCTCGCCAACCTCCCTAAGCCCCTGAGGGCCAAGGGAAAGTATGTAGACGTATGACCATATCAGCTGAGGCAGGTTGCCGAGGAAGTGGCTTAGTGACCCTCTGCTCGCTGGGCCCCTGTAGGCCAACCTGTACAGGCCGCTCTCTTCATCATAGTATATGAAGGAGCCTGGTACCAGGTCCCTAAGCCTGACACCGTTTGTCACCTCTCTATCCTTGACGCAGATGGGCCCTGCGCCTGGTCCCCCGCCTCCATGCGGTGTTGAGAATGTCTTGTGAAGGTTTAGGTGAGCTATGTCGAAGCCCATGTCGCCGGGTCTGGCCCTGCCAATTATGCCGTTAAGGTTCGCGCCATCATAGTAAAGGAGGCCATCGACTGCGTGGATATCTTCAGCTATCCTGAGTATCCTCTCCTCGAATAGGCCGAGCGTTGAAGGGTTTGTCAGCATGAGCCCTGCCGTCTGGGGTCCTAGCGCCGCCCTGAAGGCCTCGTAGTCTATGTTACCGTCCTCTGCGGTAGGTATCTCAACGACCTTGAAGCCAGCCATGGCAGCGCTGGCGGGGTTTGTGCCATGGGCAGAGTCTGGCACTATAATCTCTGTCTTCAGGTCCGTTTGACCCTTCAGCTCATGGTACCTCTTGATGGTTAGTACGCCGGCCAGCTCGCCTTGGGCTCCAGCTGAGACGCCAAGGGAGCAGGAGTCCATTCCAACTATGGCGGCTAGCCACCGCTGAAGATCGTAAAGCGCCCTGAGGACGCCTTGGTAGCGGTCCTCAGGCTCAAGGGGGTGTATTAGCTGTAGCCTTTCATCAAAGGCGTACCTAAGCGCTACCTTTGGGTTATACTTCATGGTGCAGCTGCCAAGAGGGACGGGACCGTTATCAACACCATACGACATCTCTGAAAGCCTTGTGTAGTGCCTTATGACCTCAACCTCGCTGACCTCTGGTAGCTGAGGGGGCTCCTCCCTGAGTATTGAGGGCGATATGCTCAGCTCGCCCATCAGCTGCCTGAACTCCTCCACGAGGCCTGCAAGGGTGAGCCCCCTTCTCCCATTGTCAAGCTCGTGAATTAGGGGCTCATCCCAACTGGCCTGCCTGAACGTCAACTCGAGCTCACCTCCTTAACAACGTTGATGAGGGAATCTATGTCATTTTTTGAGTGAAGCTCGGTGAAGCTTAACAGGCCCCAGTTACGCGGAGCCCAGCCAACAAACCTGCTTAAGGGGATGCCAGCCATGTAGCCCCTTTCAAGAGCTTTATGCCATAAAGTCTCATAGTCAAGTGGTGCTGAGACGACGAAGTCCTCGAAGAACTCGCCCTTAAGCGCAGGCGAGACAAAGCCCGTTAGCTTGGACATGATCTGGGCCGCGTAATGAGATCTGTACCATATGGCCTCAGCCAGCTCCCTTAGCCCTCTCCTGCCGATTAATGAGAGGTAAACGGCAGCGGCTATCGCGTTCAGGGCTGCGTTAGTGGTTATGTTGCTGGTAGCCTTAGACCTCCTTATGTGCTGCTCCCTCGTCTGAAGTATCATAGCGAAGGCCCTCCTGCCGTCCTTAGCGACGGTCATCCCTATCAGTCTGCCAGGCATCTGCCTAACCAGCTCGGCGTCCCATCTCACGGCGAATAACCCTAACGTCGCGCCTCCCATGTAGAGGCCTAGGCCAAGTGGCTGTCCTTCGCCTACGGCTATGTCGGCGCCCAGCTCGCCAGGGGGCTTGTAGAGGCCCATGGCAATAGGGTTAACGCCAACTACGAAGAGGGAGCCTGCCTCATGGGCCACCTCGCCAACAGCCTTCGCGTTAACGTCAACGACTCCTGTGAAGGTGTATGGGAACTCTATGTAGACGGCCGAGGCGGGCTTTGCGAGCTTGGCCTTGAGGTCCTCTAGGTCAGCGTAGCCCGTCTCAAGGCTAACAGAGTAAGTGTCTATCGTTATCCCCCTGGCCCACGTGTAGGCCTCCAGCTGGCTCTTATGGAAGGGGTTTATCACGGATGGCACAAGCACCCTATTAACGCCCTTGACGCGGACAGCCATCAGGGCGGCCTCGCCAAGGGCGCTGCCCCAATCGTACATGCTCGCGTTTACCACGTCCATCTCGAGGAGGTCGGCTATGAGGCTCTGGTACTCAAATAGGGCCTGAAGCAGGCCTTGGCTTATCTCGGCTTGGTACGGCGTATAGGCAGTAAGGAACTCCCCCCTCTCAACGATGCTTCTGACCGCAGGGGGGACGTAGTGGGGCCGCAAGCCGCCGCCTGCAAAGGGGGGCGCCTTAAGGGGCCTGATGTCATTAAACAGCTCATTAAGTCTCTTCGAGACCTCAACCTCGCTTAGTGGTCTCCCAGCCCCTATCGGGAGGGAGTTCCAACGCTCCTCGCTGATGATTACTTGTTTAGGTATGTCAGCAAAAAGCTCTTCAGGAGAGCTAACGCCTATCGCCTTAAACATTTCAGCTTTCGTCTTAGGGTTGCTGTTCGGTATCCACGGGTGCTCCATGTTAAAGGCCTAGCTGAGAAGGGCTCCAGGGTATTATAACACTAGATAATCAAGGCATCATAGTTATTTACTAAGATAGTCTCGTCAAGACGCTTGCAGATAGCTGCTTGTTTTAGACCTTTCTCTAATCCGTGGAGGAGGCTTGAGAACATGCTGTTTGAAGTACTCTTACTGGATCATAGTTAAGGAGTACTCGACTTACTATGGGCCGCTGGCACTTTAGAGTTCATGAATATGGCGACTCCAGTCCCCTTAACCTCCTGGCAGAGGATCTCTGGATCGCATATGTCAATAATGTCAGCGCTGCTATAACGCCGCCGATCACGACATAGGATAGGGTAGAGCTGCTGGGCCTTCTCAAGGAAAGGACCGTCAGTACGTACATAGCGGATGACCACGTTAAGGGGGATGTAGTGGGTAACGGGTTCCCATAAGTAGGATCCACGGCCTCTGGCAGGAGGCCGTTCTGGGAGTGGTTGACAGACCATGAGAGAAGGCTTAGGGCTGCTGAAGCATTGTTGTTAACGGCATAGTAATAGGCCAGGAAGAGCGTCGTCAGGACCCAGGGCGGCGTGGGCGCGTTACTGTCGTAAAGGTAGTCGTTATAGTGATAGTCGTCACCGTTAAACCTTGCAAGTCCACCTGTCTTCTGGTTCCAGAGGTCCTTAATGACATAATTCGCATCACTTGAGCCCCACCCTGCTGGCCAGCTGCCCATGGCGAGAGGGAGTACAGAGGAGGAGCTCAAGTAAGGTGGCTCAGGGCCTAGCGTGGCGCTCTTACCACCTGCAGTAAAGGTTACGTAAGGCACCATCGCAGAGTAGAAGATACTGCCGTTCCAGAAGTACTCGTTAATGCTCTCGTTCAGCAGGGCTATCGCTTTACTTACCGTACTGACGTTATAGCCCAAGGCGCTGAGCAGGACCTCTGCCCGCTGAAGCCCTACGAGGTTCATGGCCTCCGTCCAGAAGTGATATGCTATCCTGTCCTCCCAGACGCTGAGGTCCTCTGGCACGACATGGAGGCTGGAGCCCAATATCGAGCTAACCTGAAATGAGACGGTCCTGTTTAATGCGGCGACTATCGAGTCAAGGAAGGTCACATTGTGGGTCTCCATGTAGTAATCGTAGACCCCTATCTCAAAGAGCCCTGGGCTGTCGTACTCTGGCACTGAGAAGCTCTCGTCAGGAGAACCTGTGTAGAAGCTATAGCGTGTATACCATGTCCCTTGTGGTGTCTCGGCTGAGGCCATCCACAGCCAGTACTTCAGGGCGGAGTCGTAGTGGCCTGCGCTCTGAAGCGCCATGGCGGCAAACGACGAGTCCCTGACCCAGCTGTACAGATAGACAGGGCTGGGCGACGCTGCAAATGTTCCAAGGTATGGGTTTTGGTCATCCTTGATCAGCAGGAGGGACAGGAAGTACTCTCTCGCAAGGTCTGACGGCAGAGAGGGCGGCGCCCTGGACCTCGCTAACCACTCGTTAACCCTGTAATCATTAAGCCTTAGGAGCGTCTGGACGTCAGCGACGCACGAGGAATTTATTGCAATCAGTATATAGCTTGACCCCCTTGGTGCCTCGGCCATAACGGCCTGGGTCTCCTCGAGCATCGTAGCGTTCGTACACACAAATAGGGGCGGTGTGGTGTTGAGCCTTGCCTGCCCCCTTTCAACAAGGCTAACGCCGTAAGCGGAGGAAATCGTGAAGTTAACGGTCTCGTTTAGGTTAGCTATTACAACTAGGTACGGCGTGTCAGGAGGGAACACGACCTCTAGGCTTCCGTAAGGCCCCTCTACGGTGACCGTGTTGTTAAGGTTCAGGTAGGCCTTAGACGAATAAGGTCCCTGAAGCTCAAGGGTAAGCGGAATGATACCATAGGGGCCCACGTAAAGGTCCGTCAGCATGAAGGGCCTGTTCGTAAGGCCGTTTAATGTGGCGTTAGCTATCGGGACGCCTGTCTGCACCAGGACTGACGAGTTAACCCAGTTGCTAAGTAGCAAGTAAGATGGGCTCCAGGAGGCCTCGCCGGACCAGAACGACGTAGCAGTGGGTAGTCGCAAGCTCACCAGCAGAGTTGTCATGACCAGTAGGACAATCAGCACGACGGCCGCCTGCCGACGAGCCATAAGCACTAGGCCCTCTCGTTAAAGGGCTCTCCCCCTAAATAGCTTGCTCATTCTACTACACGAAGGTGGCGGCCTTGACAGAGCTCATAGTCGACGTCCTATCAGCCTTTAGGAGTGATGGGCCTATGTCGCCAGGTGACGTGGCTCAGAGGCTCGGCATCCCTAAGTATAAGGCCTTGGTCACAGTTTCATGTCTTGCCGAGCTCGGCCTGTTGGAGCCTCTTTACGCGAGAGGCAGCTATAAGATCTATAAGTTGAGCAGGTTAGGCGGCATAGTCCTCGAGCGACTTAGAGAGGGCAAAAGCATGAAGGAGCTGTTCCAGGAGGCGCTCGAGGACGATCTGGCAAAAAGCGCCGAGGGTTCGGAAGGCGCTGAAGCGCCTAAGGCTGAGGGTTCTAAGGTAGAAAGCCAGGCTTCTCCTTAAGATCTATGACCGGTATCGATGTCCAGCCGGGCCTTGACCTGTCCCCGACCTCTACCTTCTCACCGGTCTCGTCAACCCTTATTAGGACATACTTCGACTTCTCTAGCTCCTGCGAGGCTTTAGTCCTGTAGAGGTAAATTAGCGGTACACCATAGAACTTGAAGTAGTCCCTATACGTGGTCTGGACGAAGAAGACCACCTCGCCGTTCTCAACATATTTGTAGATCGGCATAACTACAGCAAAGGATATCATGGCCACGGCAAGCCTTGCTATATCAGCTAGAGAGCTGACCTCTATTACTTGGGCCTTCGGGATCTCTTCCAAGGGCTTCCCCTCAGAGCAATGAAGGTCAGCCATTAAGAGCTTTTTAGGCAGGCCTTAGCGATGGTTGTGGTGCGGGGGTGCCCGAGCCCGGCCAAAGGGGTCGGGCTTAGAACCCGATGGCGTAGGCCTGCGTGGGTTCGAATCCCACCCCCCGCACTATGGCTAGGCTTGGCTTGCCTTCACTCTTCCCTTCATAGCCTTGACCTTCGCCATAGCCGTTGACCAGGACCTGTCGCTGATCCTTATGCCTTGCTTCTCGGCTGCATCCTTCACCTTTGCGAGGAACTCCTCATATGTAAGCGACTCCCTCGTAGTCCCTAGATCTATCTCTACAACCTTTCTGCTGGAGGGCTCTAGGGCCCTTATAACGTCTGACGGTGAGCCTCTGCTCTTCCTATAGACGTCAAGCTGTCTGAGGCCCAGTAGCTCCAGGAGGGCCTTATAAGCAGTGTAAGCGCCCTTGGCCACTTTCGCTCTCCCGCATCTGTCCGCTTGGGCGTCTACCCCCATATAAAGGCTCTATCAGCCATGGGTGTTGTCAGTATGAGCGAGAAGGTGTTGGTGAGCCTTGAGTTCATTGCGTCCCTGGTAACGTCTATGGGTAAGAACTACGTGACCCCAAGGGACCTGAGCAAGGTGCTTGGGGTCTCAACAAGGAGCGCTGGGAGGATTCTCAGGGCGCTCGAGACCAAGGGCTACGTGGAAAGGTACTCCAATAGGGCCTACAGGGTTATGATGAGGGCGCCGGTGCCTTCCTGAACACCATCCTCTTGCGCTGGTAGTCTGGTTCCCTGAGCACCTTCCCTTCCCTCACCAGGTCGCTCAAAGCCTTCCTCAGGGGTCTCCTGTCGCCAGTCCAGGAGAGCGCAGCAACTATCTCACTAAAGGTTAGCCCTCTCTCTGAGCTTAGGACGCCCAAGATAAGCTCCTTAACCTTCGCTTCCTCTGCGGACAAGCCAAAAGGGGCCAAGGGGGTTCAGGATTAAAGACTTGAGTTTACTTCCTTTATTACATCTGCTAGTATGTTCAGGGCCTTAAAGAGGTGCTCCTCCTCGATCACGAGCGGTGGCGCTATCCTTATTGTGGAGAGGCCTGAGCCTATTACCACGACGCCGCGCTTGAAGGCCTTCTCTATCACCTGCGCAAGCTCCCTCGCAGCAGGCTCCTTGGTCTTTCTGTCCCTGACCAGCTCAACCCCTATCATGAGCCCCTTGCCCCTAACGTCACCAATTATCTCATACTTGTCCTTGAGCTCATTAAGGAACCTCAGAGCCTCCTCGCCAAGTCTTGAAGCTCTCTCCAGGAGCCTCTCCTCCTTTATCACGTCGATCACGGCGCTCATGGCTGCCAGGGCTATCGGGTTTCCGCCAAAGGTGTTGGCATGACTGCCTTTAGCTAGCTTACCGGCTATATCGCCCCTTGTAACTATCGCCCCCAGCGGGAGGCCGCCCCCTATGGCCTTGGCGAGGGCAATGATGTCAGGCTTCACGTTCCAGTGCTCTATAGCGAACCACCTTCCCGTGCGTCCCATGCCTGCCTGGACCTCATCATCGATTATCAGGATTCCGTTCTTGTCGGCAAGCTTCCTGAGCCCTGGCAGGAAGTTGTCGGGCGGGACAACGTAGCCTCCCTCGCCCTGTATGGGCTCAACCACGAAGGCCGCCACTTCGCTCGGGTCCACCAGATTATGGAAGATCCAGTCCTCAATGTAGCCCAGGACGGCCTCACCGCACTCCAGCGGGTCGTCGGTCCTGAACGGGCAGCGGTAAGGATATGGGTAGGGGACGTGCACTACTCCTGGCATAAGGGGCGAGAAGCCCTTCCTATAGTGGGCCTTGCTGGCGGTCAGCGAGAGGGAGCCATATGTCCTTCCGTGGAAAGCGCCGAGAAAAGCTATGAAGTACTGCCTTGAACCCTCGAAGAAGTACCTGGCGAACTTAAGGGAGCCCTCAATGCTTTCCGTGCCGCTGTTAGCGAAGAAGACACTGGGACTGTCAACAGGAGAGATTCCAATAAGCTTTTCAGCGGCCGTGACAGCCTCCTCATAGTAGAAGTCCGTCAGCGAATAGTGCTGGAACCTCTCGGCCTGACGCTTTATTGCCTCAACAACCTTGGGGTGGCTGTGGCCTACGTTCATGACAGCTATGCCAGCGTTTAAGTCTATGTACTTGTTGCCATCAACGTCCTCAACGATGGCGCCGTGGGCCTCCTTAACTACAAGGGGCACCCACCTGACGTATGACTGGACAAGGGCCTTCGAGTCTCTCGCTACTACGCTCCTGGCCATGGGTCCTGGCGGCTCAACCCTTATCAGGGGGACCTCCTCCATGGGCTCACCAGTTCTTAAAAGGCCCCCTTGCATATTAATGTCTTAAGGAGTAGAAAAGATGGCTAAATACGAGTTTGAGATCGTCGAGGAGTATTTTCTAAATGGCGAACGCAGATTTAGGTTAAAATTAAAGGGGACAAATATAATAGTTAATGTGATAGCCGAGACCCCCGAGGAGGCCGCTTCCAGGGCTGCGGGGATTCTGGACAAGGTTAAGGGGTATAAGATGCTTAAGTGACTGTTAATTATGGCATAAACAGGACGCTGCAAGCTCTGTGTATATGGACGCAGGCGTCCTAGACGGTCAGATGCTTGGACCTCTCTTAGACCTGACCTCGGCGTTCGACTCTATAACCTTATGGGGCCAGAGTGAGGAGTTAACAACGACCGTATTGTCACCTATAACGACGTCATTGCCTACGTAGCTATTAACGATTTTCACGTTGTTGCCTACCTTTACGTGTCTTCCGATTACGCTGTTCTCAATAACGCTGTCCTGGCCAACTATGCTCCTATCCATTACTATTGAGTTCTTCACGAGGGACCCCTTCGAGAGTATCACGTAGTTGTCTACTATGGAGTCAATGATAGCGCTTCCGTCCTCTATGTCGACATGCCTTCCGATCAGGACCCAGCCAGCGAGCTCAATCTTCTTAAGGACCGTCCTCTCTATAAGGTCTATGTGATCCTTCTTAGACCTTGCGCTGGCGCCCTGCATGTAGATATGGTCATGGTAAACTGTCGTTGCGCCGAGCTTCTCTGGCGGGAGTGACCTAAGCAGGTAGAAAGAGGCCTGGACATAGCTTTCTAAGGTCCCTATATCGAACCAGAAGTCATTAGTTATGAAGCCGGTGACTTTATAGCCCCTAGATATGATGTAAGGTATGACGTCTCTGCCGAAGTCAGCTCTCCCTTCCTTGACTAGCCCCTTAAACTCCTCTGACCTCAGGAACTTGGTCATTTCTTCGGACAACAGGTAAACGCCGGTGTTGGCAAGGTTCGAGGGAGCCTTCTCGGGGTCCGCTGGCTTCTCGACGAAGGCCTCTATGGTGCCATCACTTTTTAGCTTAGCCAGGCCTAGCTGTCTTAAGGCCTCCCTATCATGGACAGGCGTAAGAGCTATCGTCATGTAGGCCCCGCTCTCCTCATGGTGCTTGAGCATGTCTCCAAGGTTCAAACTCATAATGGTGTCCCCCTGGACAACTATGAGCTTATCTGCTATATCATAATAGTCTGCGAGGACTGAGATAGAGTGAGCATTGCCGATCGTGTTCACGTTTGGCTGATACCTGAGCTTAAGCGCTACCATCTTGTCATTAGGAAGCCTTGAGTAGAACCTCTCGCCCAGGTGGTCGTAGAGGTCCCTGTAATTGTAAAACCCGCTCACTCCAAGGAAGACCTCACTTATGCCTTGCTTAGCCAGCTCGTCAAGTATGAAGTCTATAACGAACCTATTGAGGAACCTGACCATGGGTTTAGATGTGTCAACGGTAAAGGGGTAGAGCCTAGTGCCTAGGCCGCCTATCGGTATAGCGGCCTTCTTTACTTCAGCTATAAGTCCCACCGCTGTTCTCTTGACCTTAACAAGTTATATGTTTTAACCATAGGTTTTACGGAGCTAGCTCATGGCAACCGATCCCGGCAGGCGGAGAGCAGCTCTAAAGCCCTTTCAAGGTCTATACCAAATACGTCCCTCAGCCAGGTCTCAAGCCACCGCCTCTGATCACTCTCACGCGGAAGCTCCTCAAGGGCCCTTGGGAGCTCCCTCAGGCAACAGATCCTGGACCCTGGACTGCCATGGAAACATAGGTCCTCGGGCAGCCTAACCTCGACGAGCTTGCACGGCTCCTTCTCAAAGCCCTCCCTTATTTCGAGGCCTAGCAGGTAAAGAGCATAGGAATAGGTTAGGAACGCCTCGTAGGGCGAGCCGAGGTGGCTGAAGTAGGCATGAACGGCCTCTTCAGGTCCATGCTTAGTGGCCATGTAGTAAAGGTGGTCACTTATTGACAACACCCTCCACTTATCAAGCACCTCACCTCCTAGCGCCTTGGCGAAGTAATAGTACCTCCTCAGCACGTTGAAGGCCTCCCTCTGCATCTGGTTGCCGAGCCAGGCGCTCAGGTCACGCTGGTCAGCCCAGCTTATGGTGGCCCATGGAGGCACGTCGTACAGTCCCTTGGGCGACAACGAAAGCGCGTCAGAGGCTGACAGGAACCCTATCCCGCGTCTGCTTAGCTCCTTTGGGAGCCACCTGAGGAATTCGTAGATGCCTGACTCGGGCCAGTGATGCTCGCCGAAGGTCTCATAGTCTATGGCAATTAACATAAGATCGCCTGGCGTGGCCTTGACCCACTCAGCGTACTTGTCCGCTGTGAGCGGGTACTGATCCCACGCCTTGTCACCGAACCTAAACCCTATGTCGTCGCTGAGCCTGTAGTTCCTGAGGAGAAGCCTGACCCCACAGAGCGGGTTCTGGTACACATAGTTAGGGGACCTCCATCCCAGGACCCAGTCAACGCCCTCCGTCAGGACTACGTTGAAGCCTAGGCTTTGAAGCGAGCAGCCTATATCATTATTGTATATGAACTCAGTGTTCTCGGCGGCCTTGGGCTTCACGCCAAGCAGCTCTTCGACGAGCTCAGCCTGGGCCTTGACCTGCTCGCTGAACTCCTCCTTGTCCACTAGCCATGCGAGTGAGTGGTAGAACGTCTGGGCCACAGGCTCCAGGACCTCCTTTGAAGCGGCGTTGGCAAGGAGTTCGACTACGTCAGGGTGTAACTCCTTGAGGTCCCTGAGCAGGCTTCCAGCTATGCTTGTGGTGAACTTGAAGTCAGGTACTTCCTTAGCTGCCTCAAGAAGTATCCTTGTCGCCGTCCTATACGTTCTCTCCACGACTCTGGCAAGTATTCTCCTGTTGGCGTCGTGATCTATAGTCTCAGCGAACCTCCTGGGTAGGTTAGTTGGGCTAAAGGAGGATAGCCTCCTGAGCCTGATGGGCTGGTGAAGCTCAAAGAATAACAATACCCTGTCGGTCATGTTATCGCCCTGTAATAGGCCATCTGCCTAGCCTTCTCGTAGCACGCCATTAAGGCCTCGCCTGTCGACTCCTTCCTGAAGCGCTTATTTACGTCATTTACGGCGAAGGCCTTTATGTCCTCCGGCAGCGTGGGGTTCTTAAGGGCCAAAGACTTAAGCTCCTGCATTGGAATCCTCTCAAAGTCCCTGAACCAGGAGAGCCAGGCAAAGCTCTCCATCGCGAGGCCTAGGTCTTTGGGGTCCTCAACGTTCACCAGGAGGCCGTCACCCTCGCCTGACCTCAGGTCAATCACTATCTCCTTTAGACCGCCGACACGGGAAGCTATGACAGGGGTTCCTACCGCTAGGGACTCCAACGCTACGAGGCCAAAGGGTTCCCACCTTGAGGGCGCCACAGTGGCTGTTGACAGCATCACGAGCGCCTTGTAGGCTTCGTCAGGAACCCTGTTAGTTGTTATAACGACTCTTCCCCTTCTCTCCTCCGCCAGCCTCCTGATGTATTGTTCATAACCGTAGTCACCTACAGGTATTCCAAGGACTACAAGTGAGGCGCTGGGGGCGTAGTCAAGGGCCCTGATAGCTATGTCGACGCCCTTCTGCGACGTAAGCCTCCCCGACGTAATGAACAGCGCCCTTTCCCTTGAGTCGAGAGGGCCTGTCCAGGAGCCGGGGACTACGTATTTGTCTACCAGCTCGTAGGCTACCGTCCGGTCAGCAGACCCGTAGTTCGTGGTGACCCACGATTCGACGACCTGCCTCTTCCAGTCAGTGGAGTTGTAGATGACGCAAGACTTGCCTTCAATCCAGCTGCCGTACTTCCTCTCGAGCTCCTCCCTGAGGTACGATAGGCTTACTGTGGCTATTGCATCAGATAAATGGACGCCAAAGGCCTCAACGTTGCCCCCTACCTGCTCCCAGAGGGCCCTGCTGTTTACGGGTTCATGTCTTGCGACCCTCCATACGAGATGATATCCGTCGTCAAGGCCGCTCCAGTCAGGTGACGCATAATGCCATGGGAAGCTTGGGGAGCCGCTGAGGTGTATGCTGTAGACAAGCGGTATAGAATACCCTCGTATCTCAAACTCGTCCCTGAGCGCGACCCCAGGGAGCACGCTGTGCCAGTCGTTCACGTGTATTAGGTCAGGCTGAACCTCATGCCATGAAAAGGCCCTTAAGGCCCTCGTCATGATCGCCGACTTCTCCTCCACATAGGAGTAAGGGTACCAGGAGTCGAAGACCACGCCTGTAGCGTAGTCAAGGCCTTTAAACATGACTACCCGGAACCCGTTAATGAAGGCCTCCTCAGC
The DNA here is from genome assembly GCA_028276005.1 of Acidilobus sp. GTDB lineage: Archaea > Thermoproteota > Thermoprotei_A > Sulfolobales > Acidilobaceae > Acidilobus. Next base: position 15,142 of record JAPWTO010000005.1, on the reverse strand, counting down.
GCCGAGGCAGAAGCTGTACTGCTTTCCGTCAAGCCCCCTTCTGTCCCCGCATATAGTGAAATCGAGGGGCCTTAGGCCGAGGCGGGACCTTATGCCAAGGTCGAGGTGCCTCCCATGGGAAGGCATTAAGACAGTGACCTCAAGCCCTCTTTCAGCTAGGGCCTCGGCGTATTGCCTCACGGCCTCCCCTAGGCCGCCGACCTTGACTATTGGCGATAGCTCAAACGATATTATCCAGACCCTCCTAACGGACCTTGGCGCAATGAGCCTAGCTGGATGCAAGCTAGAACCCCCTTACTAAGGGGGGTCAGAGGTCTAAGTTCTTGTCTGCCCTCTTCTGAACAGGGGACCGTTGAAGGGGTTTACGACGAAGTCGTTAGGGCACTTCATGACCTTAACGAGGCCGAGCCTTATTAAGTCTGAGAGTCTGAACTCCTGGACCCCCACTAGCCTTAAGAACGTGGTGGCGGCGCCTAGCCATATTCTATCCCAGTACTTCCTGCCTACATGGACAGCGCTCCTCTTAACCTTAGGGCACTTAAGCCTGACGTAGCCCACGCCGTCGATATACGGGGTATGGCCATGATAGAAGTATAGTATCCTCAGCCTATGGAGGCCCAATATCTTGTACTCACAGAGGTCATAGTGGACCCTACCATAAGCGTATATGGGCACGTAGTTGCCCTGAGTCCTGAGGAACACTATCTCGAGGGGCTCGTACTCGGCCTTCCCGTCCCTCTTAAATATAGAGAAGGAGAACTTCGCAAGGAAGAGAAGGCCGTAAAAGGGGCTTCCTGAAATCGGATCAGGCCACACCACCAGCTCGAAGTCCTTTACTATATCAACGTTCCTTGGAAGGGCTACCGTGAGGCCATAATTCTTGTCAAGCAAGTTAAGCAGTGACTTCACAGTCTCCCTGGCCTTCCCGAGCTCATTAAGGGCTTCATCATCTCCTGAGGCGGCAAGGCGCATTACGTGCGGAATTTCGTCTCCTCCCCTGCTTAGAAGCTCTCGGCACTGAGAGGCAAGATCAGCCAGAGCCGCTTCCAACAACGCCACCCTGAGGCTGGCCCGCAAGCCTATAGTATAGCCTCTTCCTCGTCTTACCTCTGTTCTCAACCTTGACCACTTCTACATTCCCCACCTCGCAGGTGTTCTTTACGTGAGGCCCTCCGTCAGCCTGTATGTCAACGCCCGGTATCTCAACGATGCGCATGGTCTTTACCTCAGGGGGCAGCCTTGAGGCAAGCTTGACAATACCTGGTATCTGCAGGGCCTTTTCCCTTTCAAGCCAGTAGACCTTAACATCAATGCACCTTGACAATATAGAGTTCGCCTCTTCCACCGCAGATACCAGGGCCCCCTTCCAGTCCTCCACGTTCACTAGGTCAAAGTCGTCCTGAGCCATGTCAGGCCTTATGTGGCCTCCTGTCACCTTTGCGCCGTACCTGTTGAAAAGCACGGCAGCTATTACGTGGCTGGCCGTGTGAAGCCTCATCATAGAGTAGCGGCGGTCCCAGTCTATTATGCCCTTTACCTTGATCCCCGTGGAGAGCCTGCTCAGGTCACCCTCAACTATGTGGGCTACGTCCCCTTCGTCCTCCCTTACCTCAATAACCTTTAGCCTTGTGCCGTCAGGCAGGACAAGGTAACCTGTGTCCATGTCAAGGCCGCCAGAGGGGCCTGGGTGAAAGGCCGTAACGTCAAGGAACACCTTGTTCTCCTTCATGCCTACTACTGTGGCCTCAAACTCCCTCAGGTACGAGTCCTCCTGGAACAGCAGCCTGGCCACGCTCTCACCTGCGTTAAGCGGCTGGAGCCGCCGGCGGGACTTGAACCCGCGACCACCGGCTCTCCCCGACCTCGGGCTCCCTAGAGGCCATACGAGGCCGGCGCTCTACCAGCTGAGCTACGGCGGCCCCTTTCCGCTCCCTGCCTGGGCCCCTTAAAGGATTTTGATAGATCCTTTGTCGTTCGTTGCCAATTTTGCCATAGCTATCCTTAAGTTCGTAAGGGGCCGTACATCTCTTCAAGGACGCGTACTTCTGCTACGAGGCCTGCGTCTTCTCATTATTATGCTTGTTGATAGCGTGAAGGAGACCTACCATTAATTTCCGCGATTCACAGGCTGAGCTTTTCCTTTAGAAGGGATAGTAAGAAAAGTATCCCACAATGTGTTCATATACGCTTTTGTCTTTTCCAAGATAAATGAAGATAATAGCTTTAAAGCTTCTAAGAGGTCTTAATGGATATGGGCGACACGTTGAGGGACCTATCGGGCAAGTTCTCCGCGGCCACAAGGGCCCTGAGGCCCTCAGAGATAAGAGAGATACTGACTCTCACTGAGAACAGGAAGGTCCTGAGCCTGGCCGGAGGGCTCCCAGGGCCAGAGGTGTTTCCAAAGGAGGACCTTGCCAGGATAGCGTCCAGAGTCATAGAGGAGCTGGGCGACAGCGCGCTTCAGTACTCACCGACGCTTGGCGTTATGCCATTCAGGGAGGCCGTGGCCGACTTCGTCAGGTCAAAACGTGTTAAGGTGCTGACTGACGACAGGGTCGCGGTGACCACGGGGAGCCAGGAGGCCATCTACCTTCTAGCGATGACGTTGATTAACCCCAAGGACGCCATAATTGTAGAGAGCCCCACGTACCTGGCGGCCCTCAACGTCTTCAGGTATCACGGGGCGGAGTTCGTCTCTGTTCCTTTAGACGAGAACGGCATGAGGACCGAGCTGCTTGAGGACAAGATAAAGGAGGCTAGGTCGAAGGGGCTTAACGTGAAGCTGGTGTACACGGTCGCCACGTGTCATAACCCGACGGGCGTAATAATGCCTGACGACAGAAGGAAGGAATTACTGGAGGTCGCGAACAAGTACGACCTCCTGGTCATTGAGGACGACCCCTACAGCTTCTTCGTATTTGACGAAGTCTCGTTCACGCCGCTTAAGACTCTCGATAGTGAGGGACGCGTGATATACCTTGGGACCTTCAGCAAGATACTGGCGCCAGGCCTCAGGCTCGGTTACATGGTGGCGGACAGGCAGATAACCAGGGCTGTCGAGCTAGCCAAGCAGATGGTCGACCTGCACTCCTCAACGCTCTCGCAGTACATAGCGTTATATGCGCTGAAGGAGGGCGTCGTTGAGAGGACCATACAGAAGGCCAGGGTCGTCTACAGGGAGAAGAGGGATATCATGGTGGAGTCGCTGGAGAAGTATATGCCTGAAGGCTCTCACTGGTTCAAGCCTAGGGGAGGGCTCTTCGCGTTCATATACTTGCCTGAAGGGGTCGATACCAGTGACATGTTGCCAATGGCAATAGAGAGGGGCGTCGCCTATGTGCCAGGGAGGAGCTTCTTCAGCGACGGCTCCGGGGTCAACGCGATGAGGATAAACTTCAGCTACCTGCCGCCAGACAAGCTGAGGGAGGGCATAAGGCTGATAGCGGAGACCGCTAAGGACTACATGAAGTCGAAGGGCAAGTAAATGATTTCAAGGCTCAGGGCTCCAGACCCTCCTCATCAGCTCGGTTAAGAACCCCCATCATCGCCTCGACAGACGGTGGCCCGGAGGCTAATAAGTAGCCTTGAGCTCCTGGTCACTGTTCGACGATCTATACGAGAGATATGAGGGCTGGTTTGAGAGGAACAGGGTCACGGCCAACAACGAGCTTCTAGCAGTGATAAGGGTTGACCCGGGCCAGGAGGGAAGGCCTTGCCTAGACATAGGCTCTGGGACCGGCTTCTTTACGTCAGCCCTCGGCTGCTTAGGCCTTGAGCCAAGCCTAGGCATGGCCAGGATCAGCAGGGTCAGGAGAGGGGTTAACGTTGTTCAGGGCAGGGCCGAGGCCATGCCCCTGAGGAGGGGGTCCATTTCCTCGGCGTTTCTCGTAGTGACGCTCTGCTTCCTGCCAAGGCCTGAAGAGGCTGTGCTTGAGGCCTCAAGGGTCCTCAGGCCGGGCGGCTGGGCCGTGGCCTGTATAATACCAAGGGAGAGCGAGTGGGCAAGGTTCTACACGAGGAAGGCAGGAGAGGGCAACCCCTTCTACAGGGTGGCCAGGTTTCTAAGCTTTGAGGAAGTTGTAAGCCTGTTCCTGTCAGCGGGGTTCAGGCTCGAGAAGGCCGTAGGCACCCTTACCTATGGGCCTGAGGAAGTCCCGAGGCCTGAGGAGCCGAGGGAGTACACAGGGCAGGAAGGGTTTGTCTGCATGAGGTTTAAGAAAGCAGGGCCTCCAACTAAAAGCTCGGATGAAGAGGCTCGAAAGGCCTGACCTGGAGGGATGAAGAGCCCGCGCAGGTCTGACAAGGCCTTTATAATTCGATCTCCTATTTCCTTCTGGGAAGGCCTTGAGATTCGTCGTCACAGGAGGGGCCGGCTTCATAGGGTCCCACCTTGTGGAGCTCCTGATAAGCAAGGGGCACGAGGTTGTGGTTATCGACAACCTCTCCACGGGCAGGCCTGAGTTCCTCGCGTTAGTCAAGGACGATCCCAGGCTCAGGCTGATGATAGGGGACCTGAGGGACCCCCAGGTAGCCCTCGGCTCGATAAAGGGGGCAGACGCCGTCTTTCACCTGGCCGCGAACCCCGAGGTCAGGCTAGGGGCTCAGGACCCCGCCTCGATCTATAAGAATAACGTAGAGGTGACCTTCAATGTCCTTGAGGCCATGAGGGCTGCCGGCGTTAAGGTCATAGGGTTCGCCTCCTCGTCCACGGTCTACGGTGACGTCAAGGTCCTGCCCACGCCTGAGGACTACCCCCTTGAGCCGATAAGCGTCTACGGCGCCTCGAAGCTCGCGGGGGAGGCAATGATAAGCGGCTACGCCCACACGTTCGGCTGGACGGCTGTGTCGTTCAGGCTGGCTAACGTTGTCGGCAGGAGGCAGACGCACGGGGCGATTTATGACTTCATACAGAAGCTCAGGAGGAACCCAGCCGAGCTGGAGGTCCTGGGGGATGGAACTCAGAGCAAGAGCTACGTTCACGTGGCCGAGGCAGTTGAGGCCATGTACGACCTTTTAATGAAGGCCGTGGAGAGGGGAGTCACCTACGAGGTGTTTAACGTAGGCGGCCCCGACAGGATATCAGCGCTGGAGATAGCGTCGATAGTGGCCTCGGAGATGGGCCTCTCGCCAAGGGTTTACACTACCGGCGGCGTAGATGGTGGCAGGGGCTGGAAGGGCGACGTGAAGTACATGCAGCTTGATATAAGTAAGGCGAGGGCCTGGGGCTGGAGCCCCTCAATGACAAGCAGGGAGGCCGTGAGGATGACGGTCAGGGAGCTCCTTGGCCTCAAAACTTAATTTGCCCTGAACACGCTTGGGTCATGGGTGCCGCGGTAGTACAGCCCGGCCCAGTATGCGGGCCTTTCGAGCCCGTGACCCGGGTTCAAATCCCGGCCGCGGCACCACAGCGGCTGGAAAAGACGTCACTTTCAACTCTATATACTCGCTTAAGCTAGGTTGCCTAACTAATAGAAGACCTGATCTTCAGACAGACATAGCAGAGGCCTCAAAGGCTATTTGAGTAATTACATTATATGAGGACAGCCTTTACATAAAACCGTTTAAATTCTGCTTAACCACTAATAAGTGGTGTATAAGATGAATAGAGCCAGAAGGCTCTTCATCGGAGTAAGGCCGTGGGCCCTTCCGTTCTACGCTATAACGCTCGTGGTGGGCTTTCTAACCTATAACGTCTTTACTTTGTCTGCTAAGGTGGTCTTAGCCCTCCTGATAGCTGTCATCGGGGAGCTCTTCATACACTCGGCCACTAACGTAATAAATGACGTATACGACTTCCGCAGGGGAATAGATGACAAGGAGGTGGCGTCCATAAGGTACCATTTCGCGTATGACCCTGAGATAGGACATCTTGGCGCTTACAGGCTCTCATTGACGTTCTTGGCAGTAGCCTTGGCGCTGGGCCTTGTTGTGGCATTGCTGGGCAGGCCTCTGGCGCTGCTCCTCGGCATCATAGGTGCTGTAATGGGATACACCTACTCAGGGCCGCCAGGGCTCAAGTACAGGGCTCTGGGCGACATACCTGTCATGCTTGCAGCGGTCCTGTTGACCCTAACTGGGTATTACATAGCCAGCGGCGAGCTGGCCTTAAGGGGGCTCCTGGTAGGGCTTCCCCTCGCCCTCCTGATAGATGACGTGCTTATGGCCAACAACATAAGGGACTTAGAGAGGGACAGAAGGGCTGGCGTGAAGACCCTGGCCACGGTAATAGGGGCCAGGGCGGCGAAGCTCCTGTACTTTACGTTCCTGTCAGCCACATACGCAATAGAGGTCGCCTTCTCTGTTCTACGCGTTCTGCCCCTCTGGTCACTGCTTTCGCTGGCCTCAGCGCCCCTGCTAATGGGCATCGTGAAGGGGGCCCTAAGGGAGCCATCCTGGAAAGGCATGGACGTGGCTACGGCTAACCTAGCTACGATGTTTGGCCTGCTAGAGGCTGTTGGACTTCTGGTCGCTGTCTTAGCTTAACGACTTTCAGTGAAAGACTGTTGGAAGGAGCCTTTTAATTGAGGCCATCGGACAACAGGTCAGGGCAACATGAAAACCAGGACAGGAAGGCTAGACGATAGTTTGCCTAATGGAGTTTATGCATATGACAAGGCCAGCAGAGCCTGGGTGCTCCTTGATGAGGAGGCCTCGCCCCTTACGCCAAAGGAGAGGGTCTCCGTCATTTACTTTGATAACTCCTTATGCCCTGTATGCAGAAGGTATGACGAGGTCTGGTACCCGTTCATAGACTCTAACCTTGACGCTTTAAAGGACTTTGGCCTTTACATAGCGTACTGCAACTGGTTCACTCAGAACTGCACCTCGCTAAAGGCGGCCTTGACATTCATAGAGTACGGCGTCAAGGCCTCGCCGACAACTGTCCTCGTATTGACTGACGGCGGAAAGGTCCTTTACACTGAAAGGTACGAGGGTTTGCTGACCGAGAGGGACCTCAGGACCATAGTGTTCAGCTTCCCTGAGAGAGCTGAGAGGGCCTTCAGGGGCGAGAAAGTCGAGAGGCCCATCACTGAGGGCGAGATGCTTGATCTCCTCTGGCCTCCTCCCCGCCCTGAAGGGTGAGGGCTCCCCAGGGCGGCTCATTGGTTTGCGGCTTACCGCCCTCACCTTCACAGCCTCACGGCTGGCGGGCGCATATGCGCCCACCCCGCTCCGCTCGTCCAGCGGTAGACCGCGGGCTGGGCCTTCAGCCCATTACCCCTATCCCTCGCCAGGGGTCGCCCCCATCCCCTGGGTCCTTGGGACTTGGGGATATGTAGGCGCAGGACGTTTATCGCTGCGTTCAGGTCAGCGTTTATGACCCTTCCTGTGCGGGGACACCTGAACAGGCCACGCCTAATTCGCCCACCATCGTGGGCCTCCCCGCACAGGGAGCAGGTCCTGGAGGTGTTGGCCTCGCTTACCTCAATGACTTTAATCCCCAGCTCCTCGCCTACCTCCTCAAGGCGCCTAATGATGTAGCCGTAGTTCCAGAAGTTCACGGTGAGCTTGTTGCCGTGGTTTCTAACAATGTCCCTTGGATAGCCTACGACAACTTCCCCTACCCCCTTCCCCTTCAGCTCCTCCATTATCCTCCTGACCATGCTGTTCAGGGCGTGCCTCAGGAACCTCCTCCTCTTGTCGTAGAGCAGCCTGAGCCTCCTGCTTCCCCTCTGCCCGTGCCTTGCCAGAACCTTCTGAGCCCTGGCTATCCTCTTGCTGTAGCGCTCGTACTGGGAGAGGACGCTGCCGCCCTTGAAGAGGTACCAGGCGCCGTCCTCAACGTAAACCGTTGCCAGGTTAACGATACCTAAGTCAACTCCAGCCCTCAGGTTGCCTTCGGCTTTTGTAGCGCTTTCAACTTCAACTGGGATGTGAGCGTACCAGTTCCTCCTGGCCTCGTCATAAAATATCTCAAGCCTGCCCTGCTTTCCATGCCACTTGAGCTTCCCCTTAAACCCCAGGGCCAGCTTGAAGTCCTTCAGGTAGATGACCCTCCTGGCCTCGTCTACCTCATAGCGGTCGTTCCTAATCAAAACTGTCAGCCTGTACTTCCCGTCCTCGCCCTTCCAGTAGCCTGGAGGCCTCGGCCTGAGCCACTTGGGTAGCTTCCCCTCCTTTTTCTCCTTAACTAAGGAGAAGAAGTCCCTCCAGGCCTCGGCGTTCTTCCTGGCGACCTGCTGCGCGTTAACCTTCAGCACTTGCTTGTACTTCTCGCACACCTCTTTTTCTGTCCTGGCGAAGTCAACCCTTCTCCCCTCCTTGAACTGCTGCATCCTCAGCCAGTTCACCTCGTTTCAGCACTTAGCTGTGGCTATGGCAAGCTCCCTCAGCCTCTCGTGCGTCCCCTTATCAACTACCAGCTTGACCGCGTTAGCCCTGTGCACTCTTACACCTCTTGTACTCCTCGATGAGCCTTGTTATCACGTCGTCGTAGGTCTCCCTGGGGTGAACCTTCAGCCTGTTCAGCTCCTCCTTGGTCTCCCTCCTGACCCTGATGGGCTCGGTGACGGGCACTCTCGCACCAACTACAGAAGTAGCAAACAGTAGCTTAAAAGCCTTACCCCGCCCTAAAGGGCGAGGCTTGCCTTTCGTTTTGTAGGTCGCGGCTAATGTTGACCAGACCGTATACTAAGGCCTGGGTCACAAGCTCTAGGCCTAGCCACAAAAGGTCTTAACCTACGGGCCCAGGGCGCTTACTGGAGCCGGGGTGGCCGAGCGGTCCAAGGCGGCGGGCTGCAGTGGCAGCGGAGACCCGTTATCTCCCGGGTTCGAATCCCGGCCCCGGCTCCACGTCGGGTTCTCATTCACTCAACTAGGGCAGCGCTGTCAATCCTTATACACACATTGACGTCCCTGCCCTCCACCTTGCCCTTCAGTAGCCCTGTAACCTTAACGCCGTTCAGGTCAACCCTAGCCCTAAGGGATCCATCAACATCGGCATATATCTGCTCAAGCCAGCCCTTGAGCTGAAGTCCATCACAAAGGGCCTCGCCCACCAGCACGGAGCTGTACCTCAGGGCCAGTGACTTAGAGCCTTCGCATAGGTTCCCAAGCGCCTTGCAGGGTATCACGTTGTCGTAGCCTAGGTAGGCAGCCGCCTCCGCCTTCATCGGGCTCGTGAGGGCCCTCTCCACGGGGCCTAGGTCGTACAGCTTGCCGTTGCTCATGAAGAGGAGCCTCGTCGAGGCCCTGAGGAGTTTCCCTGCGTACTGACTGACCACTATGGTTGCGACCTTTAGCTCATCCCTCACGTACACTATTAGGTCGGCCAGGTAGTCAGCGGACCAGGGGTCAAGGCCTGAGGCAGGCTCGTCCAAGAGCAAGACCTTTGGCCTCGTAATTACGGCTCTGGCTATCGCCACCCTCTGGGCCTGCCCCCATGACAGCTCCGATGCCCTCCTGTCAAGGAGGTCCTCTATGTGTAGCCTCTCAGCCACCTCCTTGACGGCCCTCCCCCTCTCCTCCTTTGGCACCCCCCTTACCTTAAGCCCGAACTCTATGTTGTCCCTCACGCTCATGTGATCGAATAGGGCCAGGGACTGAGGCACGTAGCCCACTTCCCTCCTGTTCACGGGCACGTTGGTTACGTCTACGTCGTCTATCAGGACCCTGCCTCTCTCAGGCCTGTAGAGGCCAAGTATTGTCTTAAGGAGCGTCGACTTCCCGGCCCCGTTAGGGCCAAATATTAGCGCCACCTCGCCGTCGCCCACCTCGAGATTCACCGGTCCCAGCGTGAACGCGCCTATTCTAGTCACCACGTCCTCAAGCCTTAGCTTAGCCCCCAGCCCTGGTCCCCCTCCTGATCTCAAGGAGGGCCCTACCCAACGCAAAGATGCCAAGGACCACTACTAACATAGCAATTGAGAACTTAGCGGCCTCGAGGATGCCGAGCCCCACAAAGGCCTCATATATCGCGACTGGGGCCGGGTAGACAAGGCTCTTCCCAAAGTAGACTTCGTAGGCAACTATGAAGAGGGCTCCTGCCTCAGAGGCTGCCCTGGCCCAGGAAGTCAGGGCTCCCCCGACTATCGACCTCCAGATCTTAGGGAGCACTATGCTGAGGAACGTCCTTCCCCTTGAGGCACCTAAGCTCATAGCTGTCAGCTCGAGCTCTGGGTCAAGCGAGCTTATCGCTGTCTCCACCACGCGCACTGTGTAGGTGGCCGAGACGTAGGTCACCGCCAGCGCTGCGCCTAGGATGGTGTCCACTATGCTTATCCCGAGTGTGTGGAGGAGCGGGCCAAGGCCGACGTACCAGGAGAACGCTAAGACTATCATGACTCCAACTATTATGTGAGGCACAGCTATAGGCAGGTCCACCAGGGCCTCTATCAGGCCCTTGCCCCTGAAGTTGAACCTGCTCAGCAGGTACGCCAGGGGGACCCCGAAGATCACTGAGGCTATGGCGGCTATGGTTGACGTAATTATGGTCACAAGGAGCGCCAGCTCAAATGTCCTTACGCTGAGGGCCTCCAGGAGCCCCTTGCCTCCAACGAGGGCCAGGACCGCTATCGGGTAGGAGAAGAAGAGAAGCAGCAGTCCCCCCATTATTGAGAGGGCAAGGACGAAGATCTCAGGCTTCGCCCTCAAGGCGAGGTCCCTGGGAATATTGATGAAAGGTAGCTCACGTTGGCCAGCGGCACCACGAAGGGCCTCAGCGGCTCTGGCACGGCTGAGTAGTTGCCGTACACGACGCCAGGGACTATTGGGTTTATGCCGTACTCCTTAAGCACGTTCTGGCCGGCGGGGCTGAAGAGGAGGAGAAGGAAGTCGACAGCCGCCTGCTGGTTAGGCGCGCTGAGCGGTATCGTTACCGTGTACACGACGGGGTTGCAGGTGAAGGTCTCGGTCTTGCCGAGCTCGGTCCACGTAACGTTGACCTTATGGTAGAAGCTGACGTAGCTGAGGTTGCCGAGGTTTATGAGCGGCGGCAGCGTTATGTAGGTCATGTTGAAGCCCTTCTGCTGGTAGTACTGGGTCTGAGGTATGGCGTTAGAGGTGTACGCGGACAGTATGAACTGGACCGAGCTGTTAGTGTACATCAGCGTCAGCAGGTCTATCTCGGTGTTCCTCGTCTGGTACTTGCTCACATGGTTATAGACTGCGTCCCAGTAGTAGGAGGCGTTGTTCATGAAGGCGAGGCCGGCGAGCTTGAGGACGCACTGGGCCTGGTAGCCGCTCGGGTCCGTGAAGGGGTTTGAGACCCCAACTGTGGTGTTGGGGTAGAGGGCTATGACGTCGAATATCTCCCTCCAAGTCTGGTTCCACTGGGCGCTAAGGGGCGTCTCCTGCTGAGCCTGCCTCCAGAGCGAGTAGACCTCCTTGCCTGCCGGGGTCTCCAGGTCAACTATTATGACCATCTGGGTCACGCCGAAGGCTATTTCGTAGTTAGCGTAGTCAGGGAAGAGGACGCTAGGTATTGTCATGGTGTCAGCGCTGGCGACCAGGCTGAACACCTGAGTGGCCGCCTCCTCACGGGCTACCTCGCCGCTCCCGGCGAACAAGGGCTGGCCTAACGTTACCCCTGGGTAGTAATAGCCCATGAGGTTAAGGAGCCCTGTGAAGGCGAACTTGAGCGTGCCAGCGGCCCCCACAGCGAAGGGGGAAGGCGCGACTGCAGGGGTTTTCGCGGAGATCGTAGTTACCACGGGGGCAGTGGTCGTGCTGACGACCCTCCCCTGGGCAGCGTAATATCCTGTTCCAGCGCCCACCACGAGCCCTATTACAAGGCCCACCACAAGGTAGGTCCACGGGGAGACGGGGCGCCTCATCAGGCCTCTTAAGGTGGAAGAGAGCAGTATATTTAAAAAGGTAACTATACATTTATTATGTATCGATACACAGGTCTCAAGAGTTTCTCTCGGTGAGCGCCTCAAGGTACCTCTTTATGGCGTCCCTTATGAGCTCGCTTCTGTACTTGCGGGACTTCAGGGCAGCTGAGTCAAGCTGCACAAGAGTATCAACGTCAAGCTTAAACGATATTACTCTGAGACCTCTCTTGCTGCCTGACCCCATTCTGACCCCTCGTTTACGTAGCTCCTTTGATAAAGAACACTGAGGCAACTCTGTTAGCTACAGACCTAGCCGGAGACCTCCGGGGCTCAGCGGAAAGGCAGAAGCCTTATAGGTACGTAGTACCTAAGCCTCTATGGTGCCGCCGTAGCTCAGCGGGTAAGAGCGCCGGACTCATACGGCCCCTAACACCGAAGTCGAGGGGGCCTGGGGGATCCGGAGGTCCCGGGTTCAAACCCCGGCGGCGGCACCACCTTTCTCCAGCTTACGCCTTTACGCTGCTCACATCCTATGCAGACCTGAGGTTAGCGGCTTGCTTAGATAAGGGAAAGGGAAGAAGGAGAAAAACTTCAAAGGTATACTGATATCAGGGAGCTCATGAAGAGAGGCGCTACAATACCTAGGACCAGGATTAGCACCGCAGCTATGACAAGGGCTATCTTATACTTCATGGCAGGTGGGGTAGGCGGGCGCTCCTGCTTGGTTAGCAGCTCCCTTGAGGCGATTATGTAGTAAACTGCGCTCACACCGCTGTTTATGAGGGCTGCCAGGGTGAGCCATACAGTGTAGCCTGAGGTTGATAGGAAGAGGTAGAGCTTACCCCAGAAGCCCAGCAGCGGCGGGACGCCGAGGAGGCTGTAGAGGAGCACTGACACAGACACAGCGGCTGCAGGGCTGACCCCCATGAGGCCCCTCAGCCTCTCAAGCTCCCGCGCGGTGGAGCCTGTGAAGGCGAAGAGGGGCGCCTTAGCTATAGCATATGCTATTGACTGCAGCGCCACGGCGTAGAGGGCCAGCCTGAGCATGGAGACCTCTAGGTTACCGGCGAAGTAGGCGGCAGCCGCCAGGGCCGCGAGTATGTAGCCCACCTGGGCCATGGAGCTGTAGGCCAATATCACCTGGAGGTCCCTGGAGGTGAAGGCAGCGACGTTACCGTAGGTCATGGTGGCCACAGCAAGTACTGCAACGGTCAAGGCCACGTCGCCTGCGAGCGGGGAGCCGTAGGAGAGCACCAGCAGGGCCCTGCCGAGGACGGCTATGAACGCCAGCTTAACGACGGCTGCCACGAATGAGACAGTCCTCCCGTCGCCCCTGCCATAGACGCTCGGTAGCCACCAGTGGAAGGGGAAGAGGCCTACCTTGAAGCCCAGGGCTGCCAGCAAGAGGATAACAGAGAGCGCAGCGACCTCCCTTGCAACGCCTGACCCTGCGCTCAGGGGGGTGAGCGAGAGGACGTATGAGCCTGAGGCTATCGAGTAGAAGCCCAGCGACGTTGCCAAGATAAGCGTAGCAACTATGCCAACGAACGCGTACCTTACGGCGGCGCCCTTAGCCTCCTTGACATCCGATGAAGCTATTACGACATAGCTTACGACGGAGACCAGGAGCCAGGACGCGAGTATGACGAGGAGATTGGCAGCGCCGGCCAGGAAGAAGGAGCCGAACAGCGTGAGAGGTATGAGGCTGTAAAGCGATGGACTGCTAGTCCATTGAAGGCCCTCGACGCCTATCGCTATCATGTAGGTTATAGCAGCGAGCGCTGCGCCCAGGAGCAAGAGGGACGTGAAGGAGTCCTGGACTACGAGGCCGCCGTAGAACCGCAGGGGGGCGCTGGCGGTCGCGTAAAGGAGTAGGCCTGAGAGGGTAGCGAAGGACCCAACTCCGATAGCCGCCACTATCGCTGGGGCCACGTTCTCACGCCTGCCAAGGGGCGAGGTGAGAGGCGCTATGAGCGAGGCAGCAAGCGTGAGGTAAAGCAGGAACTCAACGGTTGACTCTTCCCACACTTCTCATCACCTCCAGGCCAACATGACGATAAGGGCTGTCAACAGTAGCATGAAGAGATACATGGTCAGTATGTAGTCTGTGCGGCCTCTGAAGAGGGCCCTGAGGCCCCTCGAGGTGAGCTCTCCGGCCTTGGGCAGGACGAAGTGATAGAAGAGGTCTATGGCCCTGTTAACGATATTCAGCAGCCATGAGAGGCCAGCGAAGGAGTCGACGAAGAGGTAGTATATGGCAGAGTTGACGTACCACCTGTTGAACAGGAAGCCGTAGATCCCCCTGAGAATGGAGCTCCGCTGCAGTAGGTCTACTAGGTGATGTCTCCTAACGTAAACTAGCGCCACAGCGAATATCTCAATGATGACCAGGGCGCTTATGAGCACCGTGAGTACGTCGACAGGCACCATGAACGAGGGCAGGGCTTTTATGCCAAGGGTCTCAAAGACGCCCTGGGCAACCCAGTAGCCGACGAAGAACCATGTAAGTCCTATTATCAGTGATGCGATGCCTAGCAGCGCGTAGGGGCCCAACATGAGTATGGGGGCCTCCTCAAGATGCTCACTATCATGGCGAGAGATGAGCGGAGGCGCGTGGAAGACCCTCACGAGGAGCCTCGTTATGTAAGCAGCGGTGAAGAAGACCGTTATGACCGCCAGCAGGTACAGGGAGAGCACCCCGGCCCTGGCCACATCACCTAGCACCAGCTCCTTGCCGAAGAAGCCTGCGAAGAGCGGCACCCCAGCTAGGCTGAGGCCTGCGAGCCACGCGGACACCCCTGTCCACTTCATGTACTTCCAGTAGTCGCCCATGTCGTCTATGAACCTGCTGTGCGCGACGTGGAGGGCGTAGCCAGCTACCAGGAAGAGGGCAGCCTTGAACACAGCGTGGGCGATCAGCATTGAGAGGCCGGCCATCTCGGCGTCAGCCATTATAGAGTAATTACCAGTCGTCACGGCCAGCCCACCAGCTGCTACAGCCAATATCATGTAGCCAAGGTACTCAGCTGTTGAGAAGGCTAGGACTAGCTTGAACTCATGGTTAACTATTGCCATAGTGGCCATCATGAACAGGGTCACCGCAGCTATGCTGGCCACCAGGAGGAAGTACTGGTGGACCTGTGCCACCGCCCCTGTGTAGCCCAGCGCCGCCGCAGCGAGGGTGCCAGCGAAGAATATCGGGGCGAACCTGAGCATGTAGTAGACGCCCACCTTGACCATAGTGGCTGCGTGTATTAGCGCCGATACAGGCGTGGGACCCGTCATAGCGGTCACAAGCCACTCCGAGAACGGGAACTGGGCGCTCTTCGAGAGGGCCCCCAGCGTGAACACGAATAGGAACAGCGCCA
>JAPWTO010000037.1:0-8094 GCA_028276005.1 Acidilobus sp. | reverse complement strand
CCATGATGGAGGCAGACCCCAACGGTCCTCTCGTGTTCTACGCCAATGCAATAAGGGTTGAGAAGGCGGGCCTCGTGGCGACCGGGAGGGTCTTCTCAGGGACCCTTGAGCCCGGCCGCGAGGTCTATGTACTCTCGCAGAACTCGACGGGCAGGATCCTCCAGGTAAGCCTCTACATGGGTCCCTTCCGCGAGCTGACTAACAGGGTTACAGCAGGCAACATAGCCGCGATCATGGGCATTGAGAATCTGAGAGCGGGCGAGACGCTCGTGGACGTAGCGTATAAGAGCCAGGCAGCGCCCTTCGAGCAGCTTCACTACATAGCTGAGCCCGTCGTTACCGTAGCCATAGAGCCAGCGAAGGTTCAGGACCTGCCTAAGCTAGTTGACGCGCTGAGGAAGTTAACGATAGAGGACCCCAACCTGGTCACCAAGATCAATGAGGAGACAGGCGAGTACCTGCTCTCGGGCATGGGCCAGCTGCACCTTGAAATAGCGTTATGGATTCTCAAGGAGTTCTACGGCCTTGAGGTCAAGGCCAGCCCGCCTATCATCGTTTACAGGGAGTCCGTTAGGGAGCAGAGCAAGAAGTTCGAGGGCAAGAGCCCCAACAAGCACAACAGGTTCTACATAAGCGTTGAGCCCCTCAACGAGGAGACTATCGAGCTAATACACAAGGGCATGGTCAGGGAGGACCAGGACTCGAGGGACAGGGCGAAGATCCTCAGGGACCAGGCTGGCTGGGACTATGACGAGGCGCGCAGGATATGGGCCATTGATGAGAACATTAACGTCTTCGTCGACATGACCTCAGGCGTGCAGTACCTGAAGGACGTGAAGGACACCATAATAGGGGGCTTCAGGGTTGCTGTTAGGGAGGGCCCACTGGCTGCCGAGCCAGTTAGGGGCCTGAAGGTCATGTTACACGACGCCATAGTTCACGAGGACCCTGTTCACAGGGGGCCAGGCCAGCTCTATCCCGCGATAAGGAACGCCATCTGGGCTGGGATCCTCACTTCCAGGCCTACGTTACTCGAGCCCATACAGAAGCTTGACATAAGGGTCCCCATGGAGTTCCTAAGCGCTGTTACTACGATAATAGTCAAGAAGAGGGGCAAGATCATTAACGTTGAGAGCACGGGCATGGGCACCAGGGTGCTGGCCGAGATACCCATCGCTGAGAGCTTTGACCTGGCTGCTGAGCTCAGGGGCTCCACCGCCGGTAAGGCAATCTGGGGCACGGAGTTCAGCAGGTGGGCCCCCGTGCCTGACTCAATGCTGGAGGACCTCATAAAGAAGATAAGGGAGAGGAAGGGCCTGCCTCCGAAGCTGCCGTCAGTCGATGACCTCCTGGGCCCCTAACCTCATAACCCTACTCTCTCTATCCTCAAGGTCCTGTAGCTGACAGCCTTGCCTGACTTAAAGGACAGGTACTCGTCCTCATTAACTACCCCTACCCTATAGACAAGTGCAGCGCAACTCTTCGTGACGGAGCCGCTGGCGAGACCGCCCTCGGTGAGGAGGTCGAGGGCGCTCTCTATATCCTTACCCGAAAGGCCGCAAGCGCCCTCAGGGTGAGTGTGGAATATCATGGAGGCCCTCACCCTAGGTATAGATACTCTGTACCTCTCGCCCTCGAGCACCAGAAGATCACCTGTGTTAGCATAAATGAACATGAACTCTATGCCTGTCTCCGTGGTCTCCTGAGCATACCTGGCCAGCAGGTGACGGTCTAGGTGTAGGACAGACCTGGGGGCTGTTAAGTAAAGGCGCTCAACGCCTATTTGGTCAGAGGATGGCTGGCCTGATACCAGTCTCAGGCTTTTCCCTGCTATACTGAGCTCCTCAGATGCCGTGCTGCCAGGTATCACAAGCTCAATTGAAGACCTTCTCTCAAGCTCCCTTAGGGCATCAGGGGGACTCAGGAGATAGGCTGGCACCTTTGAGCCCCACAGCTGACCTTCCTCATCAACGTTATCCTCAATAAAGTTGAGTACAGCACTCACCAAGGAAGCGTAAAGAGATCCCGCGGTTCTGGTCTCGCTCTGCCTCTTCACTCGCAGCCTAGGTGATGTTAGTAAGCTAGTTATATAACTAGTTATATAACTTGAATGCGCCCCAGGTCATCTGAGAGGCTAGGCTGAACCTGATGGAGTCTGCTGACCAAGCTTTGCTGAAAAAGCTCGAAGGGGCAAGGGCCCTGATAGACTCCAGGCTTGGCGAGCTCTCCGCCAGCCTGAGCAACTTAGGGCTCTCAGACGTAGTCTCCTATATCAATAGCGGCGGCAAGAGGCTCAGAGGGTTCCTGTCGCTCCTAACTTGTGAGATATTGAGCTGTAACGCCAACGACGCTATCGACATAGCCATCGCTATCGAGCTCGTGCATGCCGCTAGCCTGACCCTCGACGACATAGTAGACCAGGACAGAGAGCGAAGAGGGATGCCAGCCACCTGGGTCCTCTACGGGGTTGGCAAGACGGCCATGGTCTCGCTGTTCCTGGTCCCGCTGGCTCTTAAGATCATCGAGAGGTTTGGCCGCGCCGCGCTTAGCTACAGCATATCGGCCTGGGAGGAAATAGTAAGGGGTGAGCTCCTTGACGCCTATGCCTCGGTCAAGGGGTCCCTCGTCAGCTATATAGATCTTGCAAGGCAGAAGACAGGCCCCCTGTTTGCCCTAGCGGTAGCCCTCCCCTTCATTGCAGCGTCAAGGGTTGATATGGCAGAGGAGGCCTATAATCTTGGCGACCTTATAGGCCTCGCCTATCAGATAGCCGACGATATAATTGATTACATTTCCTACCTAAGGGGCCTAAGGCCGAGGCTTGACACTAGCGAGAGGCTACTTAGAGAATGGGCCGTGAGCGAGCTAGGTGCGAAGAGCGACGACGAGGTAGTGTCTAAGGCCCTTGACTACCTGAGGGAGAGAGTTGCTGAGATCTCTAAGAAAGCTGAAGAGCTATTCGCCAGCTATAGCCAGAGGGAGCTCATAAAGGAGGTGCCTAGGTTCTTAGCTAACATGATGCTAGCTCAACAAGGGCTATCCCTGTGAGCCCTCATCAGCCTTGTAGAACTTCTCGAGCGTTGGCTTGTTCTCGTCGCGTCTAGCATATGGCGCCTTTATGAGCTCCTTTATCTTGGCCGCCTTGGCCTCGCCTAGGCCCTCAACGCTTGCCAGCTCTGCTACGCTAGCATTAAAGAACGCCTCCAGGCTTCCGAACCTCTGGAGGAGTCTCTCAGCTGTCTTGGCGCCAACGCCTGGGAAGGCCTGAAGTATATAGAGCTGCCACTCCCTTATGGACTCTAACCGGGGCTTCTTGTTTATCACAACAGGGCCGCCACGTAACATGGAGGGCCTAGCGGCTAAGGCCGCTATCAGCTCAGCGCTGTCCTTCCTTGAGGGGCTCCAGAGAAGCTTGACACCGTAGTCGCTGGCAAGGGTTACAAGCGCTCCTATCACTTGCTTACGTCTTGAGGGCCATGCCTTTAACTCCCTAAAGAGGTCACCTTCTATCAGGTAGTAAACTTCTTCATAGTCCCTCGTAAGCCTTGACGCCTGGTCGAAAAGCCTGCCGTCAAAGAGCGACGATATGAAGTCAGAGGCGGACTTCCTCTCAACAACCGTGCCTTCAGGTATAACGTAATCTCCCTCTGATAGCTGCTTCCTGACAACAAGAACTCCAAGCTGCTCGAGAAGTGACGGCAGTCCTGACGCCTCCTCCCTAACGTCAGCGTAAACCCTGGCCTTCCTCTCACCGCTCATGTCCCCTACCCCGACAGAGGTCGCTCAGGTACGCTGCTACTAAGTCAGCTGCCCTGGCTGCTTCCTTCTCTTTGTCTATCTGGTCTGAGAGATTAAGGGCTGCCGCGCCCCTGTGACCACCCCCCTCGCCGCCAAGCCTCTTAGCCAGGTAGGCCGCAACTGACGAGGCGCTGACGCCTCTCTCTAAGGCCTGCCGCGAGACCCTCACGGAGGCCCTGTTTTCCTTGAACGCTATAGCTACGTCAGCCCCTAGGCCCACTAATGACCTAGCTACGTCAGCCTCGTACGAACCCACATACGTTGAGGCTACTACGAGGTCCCCGCAGGCCCTTGATATCTTAGCCCTTGAGGCGCCCTTAAGCCTTGCAAGCCTCAGGTCCAGGCTTTCCTGAGCCTTGGGCCTCTTTACGAGAGCTAACGCCTCCTCATAGTTAGCGCCAGACCTTAACAGGTAAGCGGCGACCTCAAACGTCCTGGCCGAGGCCCTCTCGAAGAGACCTGTCTCGTCCAGCATCGCAGCCATAGCCAGGGTGGCCTGCTGGGGCGATAGCTTGAAGTCGGTCGCCCTTATTATGTCAAGGACTAGCTCTACGCAGGTCGGCGCCTCAGGGTCAACGAGTTTTACGTCCGCCTTTAGCGCCAACGACCCAGCCTCGTGATGATCTATTAGTATGTAGTGCTCAACCTCGAGGCTTCCGCCAAGCTGAGACTCGTTAGACGCGTCCACTATGACAGCCATGTCAACTTTCTCGTTGCCTTCACATAGCTTAAGATCAATCCCTAGCAGCTCCAAAGCCTTCCTTGAGTCCCTGCTGGGGCCCTCTGGGATAAGGACGCAGCAGGAGGCTGCGCCGAGGTTCCTTAGAAGTTCACAGGCCAAAAGCCCTGATGAGATGGCATCAAGGTCAGCGTTGCCATGTGTAACTACCATTAAGGCCTTGCCGGAGGCCAGCCGCTTTATATGAACTATTAAGTCCATGGCTTGTGAAGCTCTATTAAGGCCGAGCTCCAGGGCTTATTCACGCCCCGCCAGCCTTAGGCTGGACCTCTCCGGCCCCCTTCTGAACAATCGCCTGGAGCTCTGAGGCCAGCCTCTCCAGCTCTCCCTTTACCAGGTCCTCCTGGTTCTTGAGCGCCTTGATCTTCAGCTCAAGCTCCTCCTTCCTGTCCTGAAGCTCCTTTACCAGCTCAGCCCTAGTGGACTTCACCAGTATAAAGCCTGTCATCCTATAGACCTCAGCGTCGTCAGAGAGCCCGTTAAGCCTCTCCAGGACCTTCTCCACTTCGCTTAAGGAAGCCTCAGCTGCAAGCCTCTGCTGAACGATCGTGTTATAGGTGTCCCTCAGCTGAAGGTACTTGTTGTACTTTACCTCAGCCTCAGGCGGCACCCTCTCGACCAAGGCCGCACTCCCACCACCTTAAGTTGGGGCGGGATAATATAGGAACATCCGCCTAAAAGACGAAACCAGGTCACCAGAGAGCCGTATCCAACCTTCCAATAAGGGCGGCCAAGGTAAAGGAATTTATATCACCGTGCGCTTAAAACGTTTTGGCGGTGCTGAAATTTGTCAATTGCGTATAGTCCGTTAGTGCTGGCAGCGAACTCGTTCATAATAGTGCCAATTGTCATCCTGGCCCTCCTCGTCGGGGTCATAGTGTTGCTCAGAATAGCCCTGAGGGCCAGGACAGACGTAGAGAGGCACGAGCCTTACAAGTACCTGCCCTTCGAGTCCTCTAACCCACCTCGTGGAGTTGGGAAGTCCAGGATTACGTTCCAGTACTTCGGTTACCTCATAATGTTCCTTGCCGTGGAGCCCATGGTAGTTCTACTGACGTTCCTCACGGCTGCCTCAAGGAACTACAGCGGTGACCTGCTCCTCCTTTACCTCATACTTGTGGCGGTCCTGGCCCCGCTCCTCGCCTACGGGGCCTACGTGTCTAAGAGGGTCTCTGAGTGGGGGGCGTGAGCCTTGGCGCAGGCCAGTCAGGCTAAGGAAGAAGGCCGTGCCTACATAGGTAACCTTGACGTAGCGGCGCAGCTGGCCAAGGAGCACCTGATAAAGGGGACCATAGCCAAGGTCATTGATTGGGCCACGGCCTTTAGCCTCTGGCCCGTCCACCTTATGACTAGCTGCTGCGGCTGCGAGATAGGCGCAGCCTGGGGCCCCAGGTTTGACAACGAGAGGTATGGATCGCTCCCGTGGGTCGGGCCAAGGCAGACGAACCTTATAATAATAGAGGGCACTGTCACCAAGAAGATGGCGTGTACTGTCAGGCTCACATGGGAGCAGATGCCCTACCCCAAGTTCGTGATAGCTATGGGCGCCTGCGCCCTCGACGGCGGTATATTCTATAACAGTTATAACATAGTGAGGCCGTGGCAGGTCGTCCCTGTCGATCTCTACATACCTGGCTGTCCGCCGAGGCCAGAGGCTGTTGCCAGGTCAATCGTTGAGCTACAGAAGGTGATAAGAAGTCGTGGCCTGGCGTCAAAGTGGGTAGTTGAGGGGGTCAGGAAGGACCTCAAGTACGTTCTCCCCAAGGAGGACCTGTGCGGCTGGAGGGGTGAGAAGGTTGAGCTCTAGCGGCGCCCCAGCCCCTAGGCCTCAGCAGCCCCCTGCCTCACAGCCCCCTAAGCCACAGGCCCCTCCGCAACCACCGCAGCCGCCTGAGGCTTGGAAAGCCTTCGCTGAGAAGCTCAAGGACCTGAACCCCGCCTACGAGCCTGCCAGGGGCTACCTTGAATTCGTCGTAAGGCCTGACCAGCTTGTCGAGGCAGCAAAGAGGCTCAAGGAGATGGGCTTTGACCACGTGATGTCCGTTGGAGCTGTCGACTACCCCGCAAAGAAGCAAATAAAGGTCATGTACCACGTTACCAGCTACCTTAATGAGGAGCTCTCAAAGTACGTCGTATCGCTATCAACCTATGTTGACAGGGACAATCCGCGTGCCCCGAGCCTAACTAGCGTCTGGCTCAGCGCCGAGTTCCATGAGCGTGAGGAGTACGAGATGTTCGGTATAATCTTTGAGGGCCACCCAGACCTGAGGCCTCTTCTGCTGACTCCTGTTGTGGCGGCCCTAAGGCCTCTCAGGAAGGACTTCGTCGTGCCCGAGGAGAGCGACGACATAGAGGTGGACTCCGAGGCCTTTAGTGCCACGAAGTGGTGGTGAGCCATGAGCTCGCAGACTGGCGTTCAGGGCTCTGAGGCCCCTCGGCTGCCAGGCATGGTTGTGAGGCCCGTTGAGAGAAGGGTCTACGAGGTCCAGATAGGGCCAGCTCACCCTGGCTCGGGCCACATGAGGATATTCGTCGAGGTCGACGGGGACGTAATGACCAGGGTTGACCCAGACATAGGTTTCGTGCACAGGACTATGGAGAAGCTGGCTGAGGGGAGGGACTGGATAAAGAACATACCCCTCTTTGAGCGTATGGCGATACTTGACGCCTGCAACATAACCCTGCCCTATGTTGAGGCCGTGGAGAGGCTCCTGGACCTTGACCCGCCTGAGAGGGCCAAGTACCTCAGGGTACTCCTGTGTGAGATAAACAGGATAGCCAGCCACCTCTATGGCTTTGGCATATTCGGCGTATTCCTTGGACACTCCACGCTCTACATGTGGGCCTTCGGGGACAGGGAGGTGTTCGTCCAGCTCGCGGAAGACCTAACCGGCGCTAGGTTAACGCACTCCTACCCGGTCTTCGGCGGCGTCAGGCGCGACGTACCCGATGACTTCCCGCAGAACGCAAGGAAGGCCACGAGGTATATGAGGAGAAGGCTTGACGAGTACGCCAAGATATTCCTCAACAACCCCAATATAAGGAGCAGGCTTGAGGGCATAGGAGTGCTCAGCAAGAACAGGGCGGCGGAGCTCGGCGTAGTAGGGCCTAACGCGAGGGCCAGCGGGATAAAATATGACGTAAGGCTTGTTGAGCCCTATGAGGCCTACGACAGACTTGACTTCGAGATACCAATATTCGAGGAGGGGGACTCGCTGGCGAGGGCCTGGCAGAGGGTTGAGGAGATAAAGCAGAGCCTCAACATAATAGAGCAGGTAGTTGACTGGCTTGAGAAGCACCCGCGCGAGGGGTTCATGCACGATAAGTTCTGGAAGACAGCGCCTAAGCTCTACAAGGACGTCTATGAGGGCAAGATAGATTACGCTGGCAAGTACCGCGTTAAGCTGATGCCCCTATTCGCCACCCTGAAGGTGCCGGCCGGTAAGGCCTCGGCGAGGGTTGAGGCTGGGAGGGGTGAGATGTTCTACTATGTAGAGAGCGACGGTAAGGACGTCCCGTACAGGGTCAGGGTCGTGTCGCCCTCGTTCAGGAACGTC
>JAPWTO010000036.1:0-8484 GCA_028276005.1 Acidilobus sp. | reverse complement strand
GCTGGGCCACAGCGACATAAAGGTGACGCAGCTCTACCTGCACCTGCTAGACGATGACGTCAGGAGGGAGTACGAGAGGGCCTTCCTCCAGGCGTACCCTGGCCCTACGCCGTACCAGCCGTGGCCCCAGCAGCAGGCCTTCCCTGCGAGAAGTATGGTCAGGTGGCCCTAGGCCGTTGATGAGAGCCTCCTCTCCACGGCCTCTAGCCTCTCCCTCAGTGACCTTATCTCCGCCAGCCTCTGCCTAAGCGCTGTCGGCTCGCTCTCCGCCAGCCTCTCTACGTAATCCACGGCCTCCCTCAGGGCGGCCAGGGGGTCAGGCGGGGGCGGGAGGACTGACTGGGCCAGGGCCCTGCCGGCCTCGCTCAGCTCATACCTGCCGTCGGGCCTCCTTATCACAAGGCCCTCCTCAAGCATCTCCGCGAGCATGGGGTAGACGCTGCCCGGCGACGGCCTCCAGAGGCCGCCTGTCAGCCTCTGTATCTCGTCCATTATCTCAACTCCGTTGAGGGGACCCTTGTTGAGGAGGAGGCTGAGTATGAGGGGCCTCAGCCAGCCCCTCCTGCCCCTCATCGCGTGGACCCACGGAGGGTGGCCGCGCTCATGCCAGCCGTGCAACGCGATCCCCTTCTGCGATTGGAGGTCTGAGAAGTTAATAACGTGGCCTGTCGCCCCCTTACCTGTGGACGCAGGGTCGGCACCTCGTAAAATCCGTGGAACGGGCGGGAGGGCTGCGCAGGGCAGCGCCCTAGCCGTAGGCGACGCTATGAAGGGCTGGGGAGGGCCAGGGAGCCAGGGGAAGGCCTTTAGGGGCGCCTGGAGATTGTGGTAACGCACGGCGCAGGCCGCAGCCCACTTTTAAACCCCTCTGACGCAGGGGGCCTGGGATGCCCGTGGCCTTGCCCAGGCCCCTCTACGCCCATGGAGCTGGCAGCGCGGCGCAGGCGTCCTCAAGCGCACAGAGGGGAGGCAAGGGAACGTGGCTACGGCATGCATGACTAGGGTTAAGGGGAGTGGCCTACTTAACTACATACTGAACTGAGGAGGCCATTTAAAGCGTCTACTTCATGGTGAGGATCTCTCACAAGGTTAAACATTGCACAAATGGGGATGCCGTTAAGCGCCTAGCCAACGCATTTGATAAATGCGCCAGCGTTGACTTCGGAAGGCTCGCCGAGCAGCTTGGGAGGGGCACCGAGGAGGTGATCATCACGAAGTTGAGCATTTCACCAAGGCAAAGCCTACACAACGATGAAGAGGTCGCTGACGCGCTTCACCCAAGAACGCGCAACTTCAACCAAACCAGGCATTACACGCTCGCCTTATGATTATTCTCACGCCATGCCCACCCAACTTTTGCGGAGTATTTTAAAGGGGTGTGTAAATAGGTTTGCGGTGGTGTGGAGGATGACTAAGAGGGGTCGATTAATTGTGATAGCCGTTTCAATAGCGATCCTGCTTTCGGCCTTTGGGCTTCCAGTTACGGCTTACGGGCTCCAGAATAGCGCTCAGAGCAATCCAGGTGGGTACGTAAAATATACTCTAGACCTTGCAAACAATACCCTCCTAAATGGAAATTTTGCGAATATAGGTAATGCTCTGCTGTCATGGGGCATAGCGTACGACCCATCTAATGGGTACCTTTATGTTACCGATGCTGGTTCGAACACCGTTTCGGTGATCAACGGGAAAAACAACACTGTCATTGCGACCATCCACGTTGGAATAGGCCCAATGGGAGTGGCATATGACCCATCTAACGGCTACATTTACGTTGCCAATTGCTATTCAAACACCGTTTCGGTGATCAATGGGAAAAACAACACCGTTATCACAAATATCACCGTTGGAATAAATCCAATGGGTGTGGCGTACGACCCATCTAACGGTTATATTTACGTCACCAATAATGGTTCGAACACAGTTTCAGTGATTAACGGGACAACTGTTATCGCGACCATTCGCGTTGGAATAGGGCCAGAGGGGGTTGCATATGACCCGTCCAACGGGTACATCTACGTCACCAACTTCGGTTCGAACACCGTTTCGGTAATTAACGGGACAACCGTTATTGCAAATATCACCGTTGGACAAGGTCCACAGGGGATTGCATATGACCCGTCCAACGGTGATATTTACGTTGCCGATTGGTATTCAAACACCGTTTCAGTGATCAACGGGAAAAATAACACTGTTATCGCAAATATCCCCGTTGGAACAAATCCAATGGGAGTGGCATATGACCCATCCAACGGTTACATATATGTCACCAACCACGGTTCAGGCACTGTTTCAGTGATCAACGGGAATATCAGCACTGTTATCATGACCACCCCCAACACTGTTATCACGACCATCCCCGTTGGAAAAGATCCAAGGGAAGTGGCATATGACCCATCTAACGGCTACATTTATGTTGCCAATTGGTTTTCGGGCACTGTTTCAGTGATTAACGGGACAACCGTTATTGCAAATATCACCCTTGGAGCACTGCCAATGGGAGTGGCGTACGACCCATCTAATGGGTACATTTATGTTGCCAATTACGGTTCAGGCACTGTTTTGGTGATTAATGGGAAAACCAACACTGTTATCACGACCATCCCCGTTGGAACATTTCCAATAGGAGTGGCGTACGACCCATCTAATGGGTACATTTATGTTGCCAATTACGGTTCGGACACCGTTTCAGTGATTAACGGGACAACCGTTATTGCGACCATCCGCGTTGGAATAGGGCCATGGGGAATTGCATACGACCCATCTAATGGGTACATTTACGTTACCGATGAGGGTTCAGACACCGTTTCCGTGATTAATGGGAAAACCAACACTGTTATCGCAAATATCCCCGTTGAAGCATTCCCAGAGGGGATTGTGTATGATCCATCTAACGGATGCATTTATGTTGCCGATGATGGTTGGAGGAGTGTTTCAGTGATTAACGGGACAACCGTTATTGCGACCATCCGCGTTGAACAAGGTCCATGGGGGATTGCGTACGATCCATCCAACGGGTACATTTACGTCGTCAATTATGCTTCGTGGACCGTTTCGGTGATTAATGGGAAAAACAACACTGTCATTGCGACCATCCACGTTGAACCATGGCCAATGGGAGTGGCGTACGACCCGTCTAATGGGTACATTTACGTCGCCAACTTCGGTTCGAACACTGTTTCGGTGATTAACGGGACAACCGTTATCGCAAATATCCCCGTCGGAATAGGTCCATGGGGGATTGCGTACGATCCGTCTAATGGGTACATTTACGTCACCAATCTCGTTTCGGGCACCGTTAGTATAATCTTTACGGGCGTCTCGACTAGTAGTACCTCAACCAGCTCTGTTACCGCGCCCACTACGACGACATCGATGAGGCCGACGCCCAGTGTAGCGCCTGCCTTGGCTGTTGTGGCGGCTGTGGTTGTGGTGGTGTTGGTTGTTGCGTTGTTAATGATTAAACGTAGAAGGCCATAGCTCTAAACAGTGGTTACCGCCTTTACCCAAAATCAAACCCAACTGAGTCTCATTCAGTGCTTGCCTAAACGCCGTGCCAGTTCTCCGCAACCCCCCACGTGGGATTCTTACAGACGCCTTAATCGAGTTTCCGGGTTAGAAAATCAATAAATAGGCTATGTGTGCTTATCAAGGGCCTGAGGTCTGCGTAAAGCGGTTCGTTGGGCGTGCTTTATCTGGCATTGAGAGCGTTCAGTTCTTTTATCAGAACTGCTAGGCGCCCCTGGCATTAGGTTGCCCCGCGCTGAGGTCGCGCCGTGGGCCCACGGGCATTATGAGAGGAAGCCATTGAGGCCAAGCTGCGAAGGGGCTGCAGCTGGGCCCCGCTGACCCCAACAACGTCGGCCAGCGCGTCCCAGGCCTGCAGGGCCTTCACGCTCGAGAGGCCCCGTGATGTTTCTACACAAATTTGAGTGGAAACGTCATGGGGTCAGCGGCCCTGCCTGGGCCGTAGGGCTCAGTGCTGTTGTGCTGGCCTCAGGTAGGTTCGCCCCCGTCACCAGGGCCCTGGGCGCAGCAAGCTAACGTGAGCTGATGAAATGAGCGCGTGGGGGCAGAAGGCCTAGCGCGCCGTGAAGGCAGCCTGGGCCCATGAGGTAAGCTAGGACGTTATGCGTTCTCCCCTGTTGAGGCCTCCTGCGGCCCCTGCCTGCCCTGTTATAGGTTGAGAGCTATATGCGTGCCTACCACCTCTCAGGCAGGTGCTAGGCCTGCAGCTGGAGCAGGGCGCTGTCGTAAAGAGGTACAGGAAGGGCATGACGAGGGTGGCGCTGCTCTACCCCTCAACCTACGAGGTGGCCCTCTCCTCGCTGGTCTACCACAGGCTCTACTTCACGCTTAACGACATGGAGAACGTCTACGTCGAGCGGTTCTTCCTCAGGTCGCCGGGCGGTCCCCCTGAGCCCCTAAGGGGGTACGAGGGCGGGGCTCCCCTCAGGTCCTTTGACTTCATAGTGGCCCCCATACATTACGAGCTTGACTACGCTAACCTGGCCAGGGCCCTCCTGGGCTCAGGGGTCCCCATGCCCTCGCGGGAGAGGGCCTCGCCTAAGGTCATAGTCGGGGGCCCGGCCCCCACGGCGAACCCTGAGCCCATAGCTGACATGGTTGACGCCGCGGTCATGGGGGACCTTGAGGCCTCTCAGGGGTGGCTTGAGGGAGTCCTGAACGAGGGGATGCCTATAGAGCCCGCTGAGGCCGTCTACGTGCCAGCTGAGGGCAAGCACGAGGTGCGGGTAGGCTACAGCGCCTCCGTGCCCCGCGGGGACCTGAGGAGGATAAGGGCTCCCGAGGCCTCCTTCTCGATAGCCGTTGAGGTAGCCAGGGGGTGCCCCTTCTCCTGCGCCTTCTGCCTGGAGGGGCACATAACAAAGCCCTTCAGGACAAGGCCTGCCAGCGAGGTCATTGAGGAGGCTGAGGGCCTCTACAGGCTCTACGGCCTGAGGGTGGCCCTCGTCTCTCTGACTGCCAACGCCTCGCCGTGGTTTAAGGACATAGTTAGGGGGCTCGTGGCGAGGGGCATCCCCTTCTCCGTGCCCTCGCTCAGGGCCGAGCTCCTTGACGAGGAGTCCATAGACCTCCTTGCCAGGGCAGGCCAGCTCACGCTCACCCTGGCCCCTGAGGCCTCTGAGAGGCTGAGGGAGGCCCTCGGGAAGCTGGCCAGGGACGAGGACTTCGTCAGGGCGGCGAGGCTGGCTGCAAGTAAGGGGATGAAGGTCAAGCTCTACGCCCTAGTCGGCGTCCCCGGCGAGACCATTGATGACCTCAGGGCATTCGCGGAGCTGACGAGGCGCATAGCGGCGAGCGGGGTAAGGCTTGAGCTCAGCGTCAACCCCCTGGTCATAAAGCCGCAGACGCCCCTGCAGTGGCTCCCCATGCTGCCCGAGGACGAGCTGAACTCGAGGATAAGGGCGGCCAGGGACCTCTACGCCTATGAGAGGTTCTCTTACTATGACCCCTTTGAGGCCCTTGTCCAGGGCTCCCTGTCGCTGGGGGACAGGGACACGCTCAAGTACATAGTGGAGGTGGCAAGGGACGGGGTGGGCAGGGGCTCGTGGAGGAGGGCCGCCTCAAGGGGGCTCCTCTCGATAGCCCTGAGGCCAAGGAGGTCACCCCTACCCTGGAGCCACGTTAAGGGGCCCTTTGACGAGAAGGTGCTAGCGGAGAGGCTCAGGGCCTACCTTGAGCGCGTCCCCGAGGCCAGGGCCCTCCTGGCACAGGCCCCGCCTGGGCAGGACGCTTAAAAGCCCGCACAAGGAGCGCAGTCAGCGGTGCGGCGGTCGTCTAGCCTGGTCTAGGACGCCGGCCCCCCAAGCCGGAGGTCCCGGGTTCAAATCCCGGCCGCCGCACCACCCCAATAACTTCCTGTCCAAGTGCGTGCCCTTACCAACGCTTTTAACCTGACGTGCTCTCCGCCCTGGCGG
This sequence comes from Acidilobus sp., assembly GCA_028276005.1. Taxonomy (GTDB): domain Archaea; phylum Thermoproteota; class Thermoprotei_A; order Sulfolobales; family Acidilobaceae; genus Acidilobus. Next base: position 2,542 of record JAPWTO010000036.1, on the reverse strand, counting down.
TGAAACCTTGAGCCAATGGAGTCCCAGGGGGTCCACGTAGTTGTGGACCCCTCCAAGTGCGTGGGCTGTAATATCTGTGAGCTCTCGTGCTCCTATGAACATGAGGGCGTCTTCTCAAGGTCCCTCTCGAGGATAACAGTGATAACGTATGAGCGCCTAGGCCTTGACTACCCCGTGGTCTGCCAGCAGTGCGAGCCCGCGCCGTGCGTTGAGCTGTGCCCCACCGGGGCCCTGAGCAAGGGCAGGATGGGCGAGGTAAACCTTGACAAGGGCAAGTGCATAGGCTGCAGGGTGTGCAGCGAGGTCTGCCCCTACGGCGCTGCTAGGATGGACCCTGAAGGCAGGTACCCGCTGATCTGCGACCTATGCGGCGGCGAGCCGGCCTGCGTTATGAAGTGCCCGACCAACGCCCTCTCGCTCTCGTCGAGGGTCTCAGTCAGGCTGGAGGCCAACAACGCCACTGAGAGGTTCGCCATAAGCGAGCTGAAGAGGCTCGCTGCGGGGTGGGGTGTGAAAGTTGACGAGGCTTAAGGGCTACGGCGGCAGGGTCCTGAGGGTTGACCTGACCCACAGGACGTACAGGGCTGAGGAGCTCGACGAGTCGCTGGCCAGGGCTTTCCTGGGCGGCAGGGGCCTCAACGTCTACAGGCTCTACTGGGAGGTGCCGCCGGGCGTCGACCCCCTGGGCCCTGAGAACAAGCTCATGATAGCCACGGGCCCCATGGTGGGCTTCCCCCACGGCCTGGGCTCAAGGGTGAACGTGACCGCCCGCTCCCCCCTGACAGGCCTGCTGGGCGACTCGAACGCTGGGACCCACTTCTCTGAGGAGATGAAGTTCGCCGGCTACGACCAGATCGTGGTAGAGGGGAGGAGCGACAGGCCCGTCTACCTCTACGTCACGGAGTCGGGCGTTGAGTTCATGGACGCGGAGGGCCTGTGGGGCCTAAGGGTCTCGGAGGCCCACGAGGCCATAAGGAGGGAGCTCAAGGATCACAGGGTCCAGGTAGCCGTGGTTGGCCCGGCCGCCGAGAACCTCGTGAAGTTCGCCGGCGTCCTCTTCAACGTCTACAGGGCCGCGGGCAGGACCGGCATGGGCGCTGTGTTGGCCTCAAAGGGCGTCAAGGCTATAGCCGTCAGGGGCGACGGCCACGTTGAGGCTGCGAAGCCTGACAAGCTCCTTGAGGTTATGGACGAGATACTGCGCAGGATATACGAGAACCCCCAGTACTGGCCCAGGAGGATAATGGGCACCTCAAGGATACTCATGGCGGGCAACAGGCTGGGCTTCCTGCCCGGGAGGCACTTCCAGGACCCCGTTGTTGACTACGCCTATGACGTGAGCGGCGAGAGGCTCGCGAGGGAGTACAACGTCAAGGTGAGGGCGTGCTCAGCAGGCTGCGCCCTCCCGTGCGCCAGGTTCTTCGTCGTCAAGAAGGGCCCCCTGGCCGGCCTCATGGGGGAGGGGCCTGAGTATGAGCCCCTCGGCGGCTTCACGGTAAGGGTCGGCAACAGGGACCTCGACAGGGCCCTCAAGATAATACTCAAGGTGAGCGACTACGGCATGGACGCCATAACCACGAGCGAGGTCATAGCGTGGCTCATGGAGCTCAGGCAGCGCGGCGAGGTGAGCGATGAGGAGGTCGGCCTGAGGCTTGAGTGGGGGGACCCGGAGGCCATAGAGCAACTCGTCGACATGATAGCGTACAGGAAGGGCATAGGAAACGTGTTGGCCGAGGGGGTCAAGAGGGCCTCGGAGATCCTGGGGAAGGGGCAGGACATAGCATTCCACGTAAAGGGACTTGAGATGATCCAGGCGGACCCAAGGGCCCTGAAGGGCTACGGCCTCGGCTTCGCGGTTGCCAGCAGGGGGGCTGACCACCTGAGGTCTGAGCCTTTCGTAGAGGTCGAGGACGACCCCGAGCTGGGCAGGAGGATGTTCGGTGAGCCCGAGGCGGCCATGAGGCTGGGGGTCAGGGGCAAGGGGAAGCTCGTGGCGTTCTTCGAGGACCTCAACGCGGTAGTTGACTCCATGGAGGTCTGTAAGAACACCGCTGAGAACATGCTGGTCCTTGACTTTGACACGGCCGCCAGGGCCTACTCGGCCATAACGGGCTTCGATGTGACCCCCTCGGAGATGAGGCTGACGGGCGAGAGGATAGTGAACATCGAAAGGGCTTACCTGGTCAGGGAGGGGGTCAGGAGGGAGCACGACAGGCTGCCCAGGAGGTTCCTTGAGGAGCCGCTCAGGGACGGTCCCGCCAAGGGCCACGTGCACGAGCTCGAGATCATGCTTGACGAATACTACTCCGTGAGGGGGTGGAGCCGTAACGGCGTGCCCACCAAGTCAAAGCTGGCCTCCCTGGGACTTCATGAGGTCGTCCAGGACCTGGAGCTCAGGGGGCTCAGTTTGCCTGGTTGAGCTTAATAAACGGGTAGACCCTTAGGGCCCGGTGCCAAAGGGTGCCCGCCTTCGAGGTGGCGACCTACCCCTCAAGCGTAGTGGTCCTGAGGCTCAGGCCTGGCGAGGAGCTCCTGGAGTCCG
>JAPWTO010000035.1:0-8531 GCA_028276005.1 Acidilobus sp. | reverse complement strand
CGAGGAAGGCGAAGAAGAGGAAGAGTTCGAGGAGGAGGAAGAGCTAGGCGAGGAAGGCGAAGAAGAGGAAGAGTTCGAAGAAGAGGAAGGCGAAGAAGAGTTCGAGGAGGAAGAAGAGGAAGAGAAGTTTTAGATCATAATGTCATAAATTATTTTAAAGGTCCTCACGCATGTTTCTGGCGCCAGGAGAGAGTTTAGGCCTATGGAAGCATCCGTTGAGAATCAGGGCAAGGGAGGGGCTGAGAAATCGGGCTCTGTCCTTCCGTCTTTGACGAATAGCGAAGGAAACCTGAAGTTCACGCTGTTCAAGGTTCTCAACGCACTTAAGCACTTTTACTCGTTTAAGGAGCTCGAGGAGAGGCTCGGAGTCTCGGCCCAAATATTGTGGAGGTATGTCTCGTTACGGAGCGTGCCTGAGAGGGTCACGGCCGAGAGGCTCCTCCAGAGGATAGAGGACGAAAAGCTGATAGACGAGGCCTTTGAGAGGGCTATAAGGGATAGCGAGGAGCCATGGCAGGTTCTCAGCAGTCCTGGGATTATGGAGTTGGCCGAGCTGAAGGTCATCAGTACCCTTAAAGGAGACAAGGTTAATATTGTAATAACGGGCTCCGACGGCTACTCAACAGCGTTCGGCGCTATCCTGGCCGATGCCCTTCACGCCAGGCTCTGCGTCGCTAGTAGGTCGCCGCACTCGAGGCACCTAATAGTGAAGAGCTACAAGGTGTCTCAGGACTATTATGATACCCTGATCTTCCCAAGGGAGTGCATACAGAGGAGGGGAAGGGCGTTGCTCGTATCAGTGGATGGTGACAAGGCCTCTCAGATCTCGGCGCTTATAGACGTGGCTAATATGAGGCAGGTCTCCATAGCAGGGGTCCTGGCGATCTTTGGCTCAGAGTCCAAGATAAGGGACTTGGTTAAGTCTAAGACGGGCTCAGACGCCAAGGTGCTAGTGCTAGCTAAGTACTGCGAAGGACAGGAAGATTTATGCTCCGAAGTTAAGAAGAGTCGACAGGAGAGCTGACACCTTTCAAAGGCTAAGCGCTTCCCCTCTAACGGTGCCTGACGGCTCCGTAAACATCTACTGTGTCGTCAGTGGGACTGCGCCTCGGTAACAGGCTCATCAGCTTCACCTGCACTTCATGGGCGCCCTCAAGCCTAACGCTGCTGAGCTCCAACCTGAGAAGAGGTACCTAAACAGCTGTCTGTGATCCCGAGGGCGTAGCTCACGCCGCTCTATGGGCATATTCCTATACGCCTTCTCGTCTCCCTGAGGGCCTCTCTCGATCACCTTCTCGCATAGCGCGCGAGGACCGCGGTCCTAGTGGGCATGTTTGAGGCGCTCTCTAACGCAACCCACAGCCTTCTCACACTTCTTTGACTTCCTGCCGTATATCATGGAGGTAAAGGACATTATAATCTTCATGAAGCCATCGAGGACTCCCGCTTGTACTCCTTCGGCTTCCCCAGGACGCTATATACGTCAACGTCCAGAACGCTAAACGGCGTCCTCAGATGTCCAAAAACCCGAACCGAGTCAGCCTGTCACTGTGGGCCAAAACTACGACCTGTATCTCATTAGAACTTAAATCTTTCCTGACGCAATAACTTATATTTGGGTCTGAGGGCTTTAAGATGACCGTAACGACTCCTAGCCAGAGGAGAGAGGTCCTTAATCAATTGTTGGGGCTCCCTATATCTAGTATATTTGACAAGGCTTCGACCTTAGCTAAGGTCCCTGACGACATGAGCGTGACCTTTGTTAGGAAGTTGATGAGAGAAAAGGGGTATAGAAGCATTGCTGTGATCAAGGCTGAGACAGGGAAGTTCGTCGGCATAATAACTAGGGGAGACGTTCTTATGGTATCCTCGTCAAAGAGCGAGGCCACAGCCGGGTCTCTGGCGATCGTTCCACCACTGGTCCTCCAGCCGTCCTTAACGGTTTCAAGGGCCTTGGACATGATGCTAAGCTATGACATGTGGGAGACCCCCGTAACTGAAGGGGACAAGTTCTTAGGGTTCTTCTCATTAGGCGACGTAATAAGGGTCCTCGTTCAAAGGTACCCCGAGGTCTTAAAGGAGACGACCGTGAGTGATTACATGACTCCTGACCCCGTGTCAGCCTTGGCTGATGACTCGGTCACGAAGATATGGTGGAAGATGGTCGAACTCAGGTACGCAGGGTTACCCGTCATAGACGGCGACGGGAGGCTCATAGGTATGATAACACAGTACGACCTCTTGGCCAAGGGCTACACGAGGATCCACCTGGAGAGCGAGTCTGGGGCCGCTAAGGGGCCTCGGGTCAGAGACGCTATGACTAGGCCTCCGAGCTACGTCCTGCCCTGGTCGAAGCTCATAGAAGCGGCAGATCTCATGGTTACAAGGGGCTATGGCAGAGTGCCAGTTGTTAATAGTGTGAGGGATCTCAAGCTCATAGGTATAATTGACAGAGAGGACGTAATTAAGGTGCTGAGGTGATGCCCATGAGCAAGAGGCCTCACGCAACAATAAGGATCTCCCCTAGGGCCAACATAGTGAGCAGTCCCTCAGTCAGGAAGGCTGAGGTCTACCGCTACCTTAGGGTTGACGCTGAGCCGAACTGGAGCCAGAGGGTAAGGGAGAGGGAGGGCGAGATAATGGCTATAGCGTCAAGGCCTCCGGTGACAATAACTTTTACGAGTCCCATTATCAGCGCTGTGGAGCTCATGTATAAGAGGAGGATCCGTGGCCTTGTGGTAGTTGACGCTAGGAGCGCGCTAAAGGGAACGGTCACGGCGATGGACTTCATAAGTTACCTTGGGGGCTCCTCTTATAATATTGTGCAGGAGCGCCATGGAGGCGACATATATAGGGCGCTTAACTCTGAGGCCGTAGAGTCTATAATGAACTCGACGCCAGTCTATGTCTTAAGCAACGCCAGGATAACAGACGCCTTAAGGGTCATGGTGCTCAACGGCATAGGCTTTCTGCCTATTATTGACAAGCAGGGGCTGCCCCAAGGCGTTGTGACAGAGCACGACCTTGTTAGGCACCTAGTAAACAAGGGGATTGGCATTAAGGTAACCGATGTTATGACTTCAAACATCGTCGTGACGTACAGCGACGATAGCATAAAGAGGGCTGCGCAGCTTATGTCACTTTACGGCTTTAGGAGGCTTCCAGTGGTATCAAGGGAGGAGGGAACTATAGTTGGCGTAGTGAGCGCGCTCGACATCGTGTACTACTTCGGCTCCCATAAGGCTTTCAGCGTAATAACGGGCCGTAGCATTGAGGAGGCGCTCTCAACTAAGGTCACAGAGGTGATGTCTAAGGAGGTCTATACTATAAGGGACTCTGAGGACGTCGGCGCTGCGGCAGAGCTGATGAACAAGCTTAACACTAACAGCCTTATAGTAGTTGACGAGGCCGGTGATGCCAAGGGCATAATAACGGAAAGGGACGTCCTTCTTGCTCTCTCCCTGAGGTGAGAGCATGGCGCCTAGGGTCTCAGGCTACATGAGTTCACCAGTATATGTTATCAGTCCTACGGACACCTTGGCCTACGCAAGGAACCTCATGTTTAAGAAGGACGTCGGCAGGCTCGTTGTAGTGGACCGGTCAGAGAAGCCCGTAGGCATAATTACTATGGCTGACATAGTGGAGGCCGTAACGGGAGTGAACTACGCTAAGACGCTGGACGAGATAAAGGCCTCTGAAGCTATGTCCAAGGACCTTGTGACTATAAGCCCCTCTAGGTCAATCAAGGCCGCTGCTCATCTCATGATCAAGCACAAGATAGGGGGTCTGCCAGTTGTAGGCAAGGAGGACAAGCTTGTTGGGATCATAACGAGGACAGACTTGGTCAGGGCCTATGGAGATAAGTACGCGGGAGAGCTCAAGGTGAGTGAAGTAATGAGGTCGGAGTTTCCGAAGGCCAAGCCAACGCACTCGATATTTTATGTTATCAAGTTAATGGAAGCAGATCCTGCCAAGAAGGTCGTTATAACTGACGACGAGGGGAGACTGCTTGGGGTCATCGCGGAGAAGGACGTGGCCTTAGCCTACATACCCATGCAGGTCCTCGCCTCGCGCGGCAAGGACCGATATCTCAGGAGGAAGGTCGTTGACGCAATCAAGGACAAGATAGTGAGCCTGAGAAGCTACCTAGTCCCCACGGCTGAGGACATCATGACGAGAGACCCCATAGTTGCTTCGCCGAACGAGGAAGCCGCTGAGGTAGCTAGGACCATGGCGAAGGAGAGAATAGGGTGCGTCCCAGTAGTTGACGAGGGAAACAAGGTTATAGGGGTAGTCACAAAGTACGATTATGTATCGCTCGTGGCAAGGGCGCTTTAGAGGCCGCTAAGCAGTGTCGACAAGAATTTTTTGACGTCAAGGCTCTCTAGGTCCTCATACCTCTGGCCTACGCCAATGAAGATCACGGGCTTCTTTATAGCGGAGACAACGGAGACTATCGTTCCACCCTTCACATCGGCATCGACCTTAGTGACTATGATTGCGTCAACACCTATGTTATAATTAAACGTCCGGGCCTGCTCGACGGCGTCGTTTCCTGTGAGTGAGTCCACGACGAGAACCTTTAGGTGGGGCTTAGCGACTTTAACGACCTTCTTAAGCTCGTTCATCAGGTCCACATCTATGTGCATTCTGCCCGCCGTGTCAAGCAGAACTGCGCAGACCCCCTTCCTCTGGGCGGACGCTATGGCGTTATAGGCCACGCTGGCTGGGTCGGATCCATAGGGGCCTCCGAGGAACGGAACGCCTAGCCTCTCGGCATGGGCCTTTAGCTGTTCCTGGGCGCCAGCCCTGAAGGTGTCAGCGGCCACTATCAGGCAGCTGACCCCGTGGTCCTTCAGGTACTTGGCAACCTTAGCTATCGTTGTGGTCTTACCAACGCCGTTAACGCCGAAGAAGGCTATCACGTAGGGCTTGCCTGAGGAACAGACGCTCTTCGCCTCGGAGACTATGTCAGGTCCTGTCAGGGACAACTCTTTAATCAGGGCTTCCTGGAGGGCCTCCTTAACCAGGTCCTCAGCATTGGAACCCCTGGACACCCGCTTGCCAATAAGGCCTTTCTTGAGCGACTCAGCTATTGAAGCGGCGGCGTCATAGGCCACGCCAGCGTCCACTAGCCCAAGGACCAGCTCTTCGAGTGGACCCTCGAGGTCCTCTGGCTTAACCTCCTTAGTTTCTATCTTCTCTTTGACATTAGAGACGAACCTGCCCAGAGCCTCCTTGAACTTATCGAACACCTTTACTTACCCTGGGCTCCCTGCCGGGCCCGCGCAGCTGCTAAGGCCTGTTGTATGACAGACTCGTATTGGCTCTGCAGGCTTTCAACCTCGCTTAACCGCTTAGCAACTTCATTTATGGCTTTGTTTATCTCCCCTTCCTCCTCGGCCAGAAGCTTCAGGCCCTCTGAGGCGTCGACCTTCGCATAGACTTCAGCCCCGAGGTGCACTATGACTTTGTTCCTTGACTCTGGCTTCGCCTCTATAAGCGCGACGAGACCTGTCGAAAGCGGGAAGAGTAGAGAGGCGTCTGGGTTAGACCTGATCATGGCGTCTATGCCTTCCTTAGCCCTCACTATGAGGTCCCTCTCCGTCATCAGCTGGTTCAGGAGGTCCCTAAGCCTAGCGGCCTCGGCCCTGATCATGTCAAGCTGGGCGACTAGCTCGTCGAGCGTCACGGCTCTGCCTCTGGAGCCCTCGGACAATTACCTCACCTTTGTAGCCTGTGAAAGTGCCAGTACCCTCGCATCGTTGACTTCCTCAGGACTAACTGCCCTAATCGACTCTATCCTTATATGTCTTCTCTTGAGCTTGTGGCGACTCCCCAGCTCTGAAAAGACCTTCTCTAAGGCATCCTGCTCTCTAAGGGCCCTTACGTAAACGGTGAACTTATGCCACGTTGGAAAGCTGTCATGCGAAAGCATCATCAGCCCCTTTATTTCAAATATCTTGATTTCAGCCTCCCCCATGGCTTTCTCCGCCCCGCCTTGCGCCTTAAAGGGCCTTAAATTTATAAAGTTAGGACTAAGTCGTGCTAGAGGCGACAAGCATGCCCAAGAAGCGTGAGAGCAGAGGAAGGAGGAAGGGCGACAAGGGCAAGGCCAGGGTCATACAGTGCGACAACTGCGGAAGGCTGGTCCCAGAGGACAAGGCCATCTGCGTGACGCGTACATACAGCCCTGTGGACCCCCAGCTGGCAGCTGAGCTAGAGAAGAAGGGGGCCATAATACCCCGCTACCCTGTGACCAAGTGCTACTGCATAAGCTGTGCAATACACTATGGGCTCGTCAAGATAAGGGCTGAGGAGGAGCGCAAGCCCAAAGTGAACCTGATTTGACGTCGGGCCCTGGCTCATGGACCAAGCTCTCCATATCATCACCGTTTGTGGTCCACCTAGAGGGCGAGGGAGGCTACGGGTTACTTCTAGCGCTAAGGGAGCCGAGGGTCAGGGCCTTAAGCCCTCCAAGGCCTGAGGGCCCCACAGTGTCAACAATGACTCCTTGTGGCGAGTTAAGGTTTTCCTACACTATTGATGTGCCCAGGCAGCTCCAGGAAACTGAAGGCCTTGACATTTACGCAGAGCTAATAGCAAAGGTTGCAGTAAACGTATTGACGGCCAGGATATGCAGGGGAGGATCTACATCGGTTTCGGACGCTTTAGCTGCGACAAGGGATAAGGAGGTCTTACCCCTAGAGGGGCTGGCTTACGCAATATCGTTGGGAGGAGCCGTCCTCACTAAAAGGTCTGAGAAGGGCAGCGTGGCTCTGTCGAGATGGCAGCTTCCTGGCTACTTGTTAGTTCTCGTTAAGCCCTCAGGTAACAAAGACCTAGCACATCCAAGCCTGCTGGAAATCATGTCGAAGGTCTTAACAGCTCGTGGAACCAAGGACGTCCTGTGCAGGTGTACTGACGCAAGGCTTGGCCTTGAGGTAGCCCTTGGACATGGTGAAACGGCACCCGAGGGTTACTTTGTGACAGGTATCGATAACAGCGGGGCTGAGGCGACACTCCTTTAGGCCGTTCTACCTGGTCGCAGGACTGGCAACGTGCTATGAGGCCTTTTGCAGGGCCGCCTCAGGGTCACAGGCTTCTCAGGCTTTAAGTCACTCGGCAAGGGAGCGCGCTAAGGAAGAACCTCACTGGGTCTAGTCATAGTGTCGCTTGTAAGTGGTGGAGTCTAAAGGCGCCTGGTAAGGAGAAGGCATTGACCTCAGGCCGCCTTGATCTTGGCCAGCTCCTTCCTCTTCGGCCTGAGGTCCTTACTATGACACCTTCTACACTTCGTGGCTCCAGGCGGGTTATGGGCTCCACACTTGCGGCATATTAGCACGTTGAACACCCTCTCTTGAACTATCTTAACCAGCTCAGGGTCCGTGACAGGCATCGTCAAGCCCCTTGTCGCATTGACGCAACCCCTTAAAAGCTTTCTTAAAGAGTTTCTTATAAGGAAAACTTTTATGCTTGAAAAAGGCTTCTAAGCACGGCGAGCGCCTTGGCGGCGATATCTGGGAGGCTCTCGATAGGGGAGGAGGCCTACCTCAGGGCTCTGACCGGCAGGCTCGTTGGCAAGGAGCTCTTCAGGGGGTACAACAAGATCGCCATAATTACCTACCCAGACAGGGTCTGCGAGTCCATAGCGGCAGCGGCCGCCGTGGCCTACCTAGAGACTTTCGGCTACGGGCCTGGCAAGGTAACGGTCTTCGACTACCAGGAGGACCTGAACGCCCTAGCTGAAAAAGTGGTCTCGTGGAATCCTGAGGCCATTTACATAGCCTTTGGCGGCGAGCAGAGGATGGCCGACGTTAACAACATGACAGTCAAGCTGCTCAAGGCCCTGATGGACAAGGGCTTCAAGGGGTCCCTCCTGATCCACGTCAGGGCGTGGCTGGCGACGAAGCAGCTGTCAACGGTTCTTGCCGACCCATCCCTCAGCGGGTACCTCAGGTCGCTGAAGGAGGTAAAGGTGTTCACAGCCGACGCCAACGCTAAGAAGTTCTTCTTCCACATAGTCAAGTTCAAGGAGGGCGGCGTGGAGCTCGTTAAGTACAAGGAGGAGGACATAACCGACGAGCACGCCCAGCTCCTCAAGCTATCGTTGCCGCCAGGTTAGCTGAACCTTAGCCAGGAGTCAATATAGCCCTTCCCTCTTTTGTAACATCAAAAGGGAGGCTTGTCGCTAAAGGCCCTGTGGATCTCGAGGTACCTAAAGGACGACCTGCCGTGGTACTTCGCAGTGGCCGATAATGAGAAGCCGGCGAAGTTCCTGATAGCGGATAGGGTCCCTGTCGACTTCTCTGACGACGATAACGTAGACGCGCTTTGGTCCAGGTTCTTCAGGGCCGAGCAGGAGTTCCTAAGGCTGTGGTCTGACGTCAGGTACGATGACGAAGACATAACTAAGCTTGAAAGGCCTCAGAGGTCCCTCCTAGACCTAATGTCGGCCATAGCCAGGAAGACCCTGGAGAGGTGTACCTTCTGCGAGTGGAAGTGCAGGGTTGATAGGACGAGGCCTAAGC
>JAPWTO010000034.1:0-8766 GCA_028276005.1 Acidilobus sp. | reverse complement strand
CGGGACCACGAGGAGCGAGGGGACGCTCGTTACGTTATAGACTGCGTAGAGCGTCAGGTCGCCCGCCTCGTCTATCCTGGCGGCGGCGCGGCAGGCCAAGGGGGTCGACTGCGACCGGGCTGGGTGAACTGTTAGCGTAAGGAAGGACAGGGAGAGCGCGAGCAGTAGCAGGGCCACTACGGCGTGCCTAGCGACCACTAAGGCCCCTGAGGACTCAAAGGGATAGGTCAGAAAAAAGGCTGTCTGTTGGCCCTAGGGCTCAGCTAGTGGTAGTGGTGTTGGTTGAGGTGGTGGGCGGCGAGTAGTAGGCCTCGGCCGTGACCACGGGCCTGAGTATGACCTGACCCGTCCCGGTCGTGGTCAGGTGGGGCCCCATGTATATGACTAGGTAGGCGGTCCTCCCGCTGGTCACCTGTAGGCCTCCTTTGATTATCGGTATCTTTAGCACGCTGCTCGGCAGCGAGGCGGAGACGTTGACAGGTCCCATCTGAACGGTCACGGCAGAGACGACGAGTCTGACCTCGGTGTAGTTGCCAGGCGGCAGGGTCGCGGAGGAGAGGAACGAGAGGGACGAGCTAAGCTGGACCGTCATGGTCTTGTTCGAGACCGTTATCCAGCCCTTGCTGGTGCTGTGGATCATTATTGAGGTTATGGTTAGGTAAATGGCCGTCGGCGACGAGTTGCTTGAGGAGCTGGAGGGGTTGCCCGGGTCGGTCAGGTAGAAGTAAACCGTCCCGCCCCTCGTCATGTAGTAGTAGGCCCCTACGGCCGCGACGACCACTACTATGACCACTACGGCCGCTATGACGCCCGCTGAGACTGACCTCCTCATGCTCTCACTCAGCCTAACTATAGGCGACCCCCTTTATTAGGGATGACATGAAACCGGCGCGGGAAGGCCCGGGAAAGGGCGCGGGAAGCCCTTCCCGCCATGACCCTAATAGGGCCCCGAGGACACCCCTGGGCCGGGCGTGAGAGCGTGAGGGTCAGCCTGGCCCGCAGGGGCCTCGCTGTGTTGATGGCCCTGGCAGTCGGCCTGCTCGCGTTGTCGCCGCTAGCGGCATCTGTGACCAGGGCCCAGACCTCTACAACTACGTCAACTCAGGCCGAGCAGCAGGCGGCTGAGGTTCTTTTGAACATCACTCAGAGAGCAATAGCCGCTGCCAAGTCCCTCGGCCTTAACGTCACTGAGGCCGAGAGCCTCTACTCCGAGGCCCTCTCCTACTACAAGCAGGGTGAGTACAGCCAGTGCATATCAGTTGCTATAGGCATAATGAGGCTGCTGGCCTCGGGGCTGAAGAGCTCTAAGCCTACGCCAGTGCCTGAGGCAGTGGGGCTTGAGGCCCAGTTCAAGGCTATAGAGGCCTTCATATCCTCCACTACGGCTCTCAACGAGACCCAGAAGGAGGAGGCCCTGTCCCTGGTCAACGAGGGCCTTAAGTACCTCTCACAGGGCAACGTGAGCGCTGCCGCCGCGGTCCTGTCCGAGCTAAAGCAGCTCCTCAGCAACTACTCCGTGAAGGTCTCTGAGTACGCCAAGCACGCCATGATAGGCAGGATAGCCAGGCACCTGGCCCACGCCAAGAAGGAGGTAGAGGGGAACTGGTCCTTCCTAGAGCAGGCCAACGTGAGCCCGTCAGAGGAGGCCGATAAGATCTTCGGAACCCTTGAGGAGCTCCTCAACAGGTCAGCCGTCAACGCTACCCCGGCCCAGCTCGTCGAGATGGCCAAGATGGCAGAGGAGCTGGAGTCGGAGGCCCCTGAGCTAGAGCCCTTCCCCAACGCGTCAGGCCGCGTGATAGCTGTCGAGGCCCAGGCCCACGTGATTAAGGGCATCAACGAGAGCCTCCAGGCCATACAGCCGCTGCTTCAGCTGCTGACGGGCAGCGAGAACCAGACAGCCGAGGAGGCGCTCAACCTGCTTGAGGAGGCGCTCAATGACACCTACACCGCCGTGCTCCTGTTCGCCAAGGGCAACGACACGGGCTCCCTCCTGATGCTCAACCAGTCAATGAAGCTGGCTAACCAGAGCCTGAGCCTGGCGGAGAACCTGAGCTCAAGCTCCCACGGGCCAGCTAGGGCAGTAGGTGAGATGATAGCAAGGGCCGACAGGCTCATCATAAGGCTTGACGAGAGGCTCTACGCCTTCATCAGCTCACAGAACATAATTGGCAAGGTGCTGGAGCTTGACGTAGTCCTGCTCTACAGGGTCAACGAGACCACGTACATAGGCGTAGCGAGGGTTGTCAACGGCACGACGCCTCACGTCCACGTGATCTTCGTGCTGATAGAGATAACGAACTCCACTAAGGTCTCAGGCAACCTGACCTCGGCCCAGCTGCCGGTCAAGGCAATGGTGGTAGGGCTAGTCAAGGCCAGGGTCCAGGGCCTCTACCTGGTTGAGGCCTACACAGTTACATTAGAGAACGCGACCCAGGGCCTACCTTCTTAGTCTTAATTTATTCTTAGCTTTTTTTAACTAGCTCAACTCACGTTTTCAGGGCTCATCTTGAGGGCGCCGGTTAGAGTTGTTGACCTGACATGCGACCTCTTCGACGGGATGCCCACATACCCTGGCGACCCGCCCTTCAGGCACCAGTTCGTCATAAGGGGCTCACGCGATGGCGAGGTCACCCTCTCTAGAGTTGAGTCAGGGCTTCACTCAGGCACTCACGTAGACGCACCCCTTCACTTCATACCTGGAGGCGACAGCGTTGACAGGGTCAGCCCCGCGAGGCTGGTCGTCCCGGCCGACCTTGTTGACCTGACCAGCAAGGGCCCTGGGCAGCCCATAACTAGGGACGACCTAATGGGCAGGGTGAGGCCAGGGAGGGCAGCGGTCCTGTACACTGGCTTCTCGGCCCTTCGCGGCTCCGAGGAATACCTTCACGCCTGGCCCTACCTTGACAGGGGCGCCGCAGACTACCTAGCTGACGTAGGCGTCGTTGCCGTCGTTACTGAGGGCATGAGCGTGGCCGGCTGGCCTGGGGCCAAGGGGTTCCCGTGGTCCCCCCTGGTCAGCGAGGAGGAAGTGGCCTACGTCCACGTGAGGCTCCTGAGGGCAGGCGTCATAATAGTAGAGGGGGCCTGCAACCTTAGTGAGCTCGTCGGCTGCGAGGAGCCCCTGCTCGTCATAGCGCCGCTGAAGGTCAGGGGCGCGGAGGCAGCTATGGCAAGGGTGCTGGCCCTTTGCTGAGGAGTAGCGCCGCGGGCGGGATTTGAACCCGCGCGGGGTTTCCCCCACCGGCTTAGCAGGCCGGCGCCCTACCGGGCTAGGCGACCGCGGCGCCAATAGATTAGGTTAGGCACGGAGTTTTAAGCGGTTCGCGAGCTGCCCACGACGTGGCTAGGCAAATTAGCCCCGCCTACAGCGCTTCAGCAGGCCTCTGTGATGTGTTACCTCCGGCACTGAGTCGGTGAGGTAAAGGCATTTGCCTGAGGGGCCCTGTCGTTAAGGAAACTGGCTTCAGCCCTAACGCGGTCAGCCCCGCTCAAGGCCGCGATCATCTACGACCAGCGCTGAGGCCAGGGTAACCAATTTTCACCTGTCCAGCCCCTTACGCTCACGGGGTCATATGACCTGTCCAACTGTGGCCGTGGGCAGCGTTAACCCGGTCAAGCTTGACGGGGTCAGGGAGGCCTATGAGGCCTTCTACGGCTGCGCTAAGGTCGTGCCCGTCGAGGTCACAGGGCTCCCGCCTCAGCCCGTAGGCCTTGAGCTCACGAGGCAGCTGGCCATGTTAAGGGCTTCAAGGGCAGCCCAGGCGGCTGAGCACGGGGTCGGGGTGGAGTCAGGCGTGTTCAGCGTGGCGGGCTACTGGTACGTCATAACTTTCTCATGTATAGTTGCCGGCGGCCTCAGCGCCTGCGGCACCTCCCCAGCCTTCGAGATACCTGAGGACCTAGCCAGGGACGCTATGAGCTCAGAGCTCGACAGGGCCATCGAGGTCAGGTACGGCGTAAGGGACGTGGGCTCGGCCCAGGGAGTGATAAGCCTCATGACAGGGGGAAGGGTTGTCAGGAAGGACCTGGTCAGGTGGGCCACGCTCATGGCCCTGGCGAGCCTCAGGGGGCTGCCCAGGGCGCCTGGGCCTCAGGCTGTTCGCTGAGAGGCCATCACTTCATCAACCGCCTTAGCCATTGATGAGGCGAGCTCCTCCATCTTCTCCAGCCCCTCAGGCCTTGGTTCTCAAACCTCACCTTCCTCCTGTCATTGACGCCGACCCAGTAGACGTCATCAGTGACCCTTAGAGGCCTCATGAAGTCCCTCAAGGTCTATCACAACCGCTTAGGGCTGCTAAAGATAAAATACCTTTTTCCTAGAAAGCTGTTTAAAAGCTTATAAGTCTAATATCTTGGCCGTGACGCCTACGGTGGGCTGATGGGCGTGAGGGTGGTCTACGCCACCATGATCTACAGGGACCTCCTCCCTGTCGACGCCCTGAGGAGGCTTCACGACATGGGCGTGGAGGAGTACGAGCTTAGCTATGACAACTTCACCGCCCGCCGCGGCCAGGAGGACTCCCTCCTGGAGGACGTGGTCTCCGCGGTGAAGAAGTCAGGCTACAGGGTGGCCAGCGTCCACCTGCCCTACGACAGGCAGACGCTGGAGCAGCTGGCCCAGGGCAAGGAGGGCGCCTTCACTAGGGTCATAAGGTGGCTCAGGGCCTCGGCGGACATGGGTGCAAGGATAGCTGTCATCCACACCCTTCCAGCCAAGCCCCGTGAGAAGGCCTCGGCGGTCAACGAGCAGGCGCTGGCAAGGCTCGCCAAGGAGGCGGCGAACCTGGGCCTCACTCTGGCGGTTGAGAACAGGCTCGAGGCTGACCTCTTCGGCTCCACGGTTGACGAGATACTTGGGCTCACGACGAAGGTCGAGGGCCTGAGGGCCTGCCTTGACCTGGGTCACCTGAACGTGAACTCCAAGGGCCTCTATGACGACATTCAGAAGCTGGCTGGCGTCGCCGCTGAGGTGCACGCCCACGACAACGACGGGTACTCAGACCTTCACCTGCCCCCCATGACCGGGGTCATAGACTGGTACAGGGTGGCCGGGTCGCTGCTTCACTTCGGCGGCCAGCTGACCTACGAGGTCTCGTGCTCAGGGGCCCAGGCCAGGTGCGATAACTACGTAAGGCTGATAAAAATCATTAACAAGAGCGTCTTTGGCTAGGCAGGTGCAGGGCTTGTCCGAGAGGGAGGGCCAGGACCTGAGGAAGGACCCCAAGGTAATCAGGCTCATGGCCAACCTCATGGCTCAGGGCGCCGTGATGCTGGAGCAGACCTGCCCCATATGCGGCCTCCCGCTCTTCAGGCTGAAGAACGGCGACGTTGTCTGTCCCGTCCACGGCAAGGTCTATCTGGTGAGCAGTGACGAGGAGGCGAGGGAGGTGGAGATTGACGAGACCCTCAGGCAGGTCGAGTACATGGCGGCCGTTAAGATAAGGGAGTACCTGAGGCAGGGCGAGGTCGACCAGGTCAGCGATCTCCTTAACGTCATGGAGGCTGCGGAGAGGGTCATGAGGCTCAGGATGGAGAGGGCCGAGAAGGCCAGGGCCCAGAGGGCCCTCCTCCCCCAGGCTGAGGCCAAGAAGGGGGGAGAGGTTAAGGAGGAAGAGAAGGAGGAACAGGAGTAAAGTTTTTACTACTCTGAGTAGTAACTTGGTCAGGGTTCGGCTTGGCTGAGCTGCTGGAGCTTGTTGACAGGGCCAAGTGGGGCAGGGCCCACTGGCTGGTGTTCGCCTCAACGTCCATAGGCTACTTCATATGGGGCCTCGTCACGACGCTGGGCTTCCTGGCCTACCCCCAGTTCCACAGCGTCTACTACCTGGTGGCGATCGCGCTAATCCCCATCGTTGGGGACGTGCTGATAGCAAGGGTATCTGACCTAAGCCTGGGCAGGAAGGGGACGTTCTTCCTGACCATGACGCTCATAGGCGTGGGCGTGGCCCTGATAACTGTTGACATGTTGTACGTCAAGGCCTACCTTGAGAAGGCAGCGCTTATGCTGCTAGGCTACGCCATGGCTGATGTAGGCGTTGAGGGCGAGGTCCCGGTAGCGCTTACGCTTCTCGCCGAGCTCACCCCGGCCGCGTACAGGGAGGAGGTCCTGGTGCTCTCGCCCAACTTTGACAACATAGGGGCGACGGTGGCGGCCGCCATAGCTGCGCTGACTTACTCTCTCACCGACTCCCTGCTCCTCGAGTCCATAGCGGTCCTAACAGCGGCGGGCGTGGCCCTGGCCGCGGCCATCATAGTCAGGGGGCTGATGCCTGAGTCCATAAGGTGGCTCACGGCCAAGGGCAAGGAGGACGAGGCCGTCAAGGAGCTCGACAGGCTCTCGGCGACACCCTCAGACGTGAGGGTCAGGGACGTGGACAGGCTCATAGGGCTCTGGCCCAGGTTCACGATGCTCGCCGTCCTCGGGGTCTCACAGTACATAACCTATGGCCTGATGGCCTATGTGGTGGGGGCCTACTACTTCTCGAGCTCGCCCCTGACCTACAACTACGTGATAATGTACGCCAACCTGGGGGCGTCGGTGGCGGGCCTCCTGGCCGCCTGGCTCGTGAGGAGGCTTGACATAAGGTCGTTTGCGGTGCTGGCCTACGGCGGCGGCTACCTCTCGATGGTCCCAATAATGCTTTGGCTTGCTCTGATACCTAACAGCATGGCCCTCTTCTACGCGCTGCTCTTCGTTAACATGGCGTTCAGCGAGTTCGCCTGGGCCGTGAGGACCGTCCTCGAGCCGACGCTGTTCCCGACGAACATAAGGGCCACCATGATAGGCCTCGTGAGGGTCGCCCCGATAGCCCTCTACTCAGCGCTCACCTACATCACTTCCTCGTTCAGCCTGTGGCAGTTCCTCCTGCTGAACCTCTTCATGTGGTTCATGGGCTACGCCCCGGCCGCCTGGTGGTCAGGGCACGGGTACGACCTGAGGCTCACTAGGCTTGAGTCTGCCTCAGGCGAGCTGCACCTCAGGCCTAGGAGGCCCTCAGGTCAGCCAGGGCCTGCCTGAGGGCAGGGGACACCGTCAGGAGGTCCTTTACGGTGGCCGGGGCTCTCGGCAGGACCAGCCTCACAGTGTCAACGTTTGTCAGCCTGAGAAGGAGGTCGAGCCCCCTCTCAACGTCCCTCCCCCACAACAAGTCCCTCAGGGCGCCCAGGAGCTCCGCTGAGGTCGAGGGCCTGACCAGGTCGATCATCCTCAGGAGGTTAACGGCGTTGACCCTGATCTCAGAGCCCTCGACTCTGCCCTCGACGTATATGAAGGCCCCTAGGCCCTGAGGGGAGGTCGAGCACCTCCCGCTTAGGGCCCTGCAGTCGAAGTAGTCCACGGGAACCCAGCCGTCAACGTGCATCAGCTTCCTCCTCTCAAGGCTCAGGCGGAGCTCAAAGACGGCGTTGGGGGCCTTGTAGAGGACGTAGCGCCCCCTTGACAGCTCGGCCATGTGGTCCCAGAACGACCTCAGCCTGTACTGGCCGAGCCCTATGTGCTGAAGGAGCCTTGAGGTGGCGAAGGGCGGGTCCCTGCAGCGTAGCCCCAGCTGGCTGCATGCTGAGAGGAGGGAGCTGGCGGCGTTTATCGCGTCTTCATACACCTGCTTGGGCACGGCCAGCCGGCGTCACCACGACGATTTTAGCCGAGCTGAGGGCTTTAAATCAAACCTTAAAGCCCAGGGGCGCCCATCGTGTGTGGTGAAGCACATGTCTGAGATACAGGTAACTCCCATCAGGCAGCCCAAGTGGTCATCAGTCCACAGCCACATAAGGGGGCTGGGCCTTGACCCCAAGGGCAAGGCAAAGCCTGTCGCTGACGGCATGATAGGGCAGGTGGAGGCCAGGGAGGCGGCCGGCATCATAGTAGAGCTCGTCAGGCAGGGGAGGCTTGGCGGAAAGGGCGTCCTCATAGTTGGGCCCACTGGGACCGGCAAGACCGCCATAGCGGTCGCGATGGCGAGGGAGCTGGGCGAGGACACGCCCTTCGTAGCCGTCAACGGGGCCGAGGTACTGGCAGCCGAGAACAAGACGGCCTTCCTAATGCAGGCGTTCAGGAGGGCCGTCGGGATAAGGATCAGGGAGACCAGGGAGGTGGTCACCGGCGTCGTCACTGAGCTGAAGTACATCAAGAAGACCTCGCCCTTCTACCCATATCCAGTCCTCGGGGGCGCCAGGATATCCCTGGAGACCAAGGACGACTCGGCCACCTTCACGGTCGGCCCCGAGGTAGCCCAGCAGCTCCAGGCGCTTGGGGTGAGGAAGGGAGACGTGATAATGATAGACGTTGAGACCGGCGACGTGAGGAGGCTCGGCCGCGTCAGGGAGAAGGCGGAGAAGGTCTTCGACATCGATGTGACCCAGGAGGTAGAGGTGCCCTCGGGAAAGGTGAGGTCCAGGAGGGACATAGTCAGGACCCTGACCTTCCATGACATAGACGCCTCGCTGGCGGCCCAGAGGGCTGCCTTCACGCTCTTCGGCTTCCTGAGGGAGGAGGCCACCATAACTGACGAGGTCAGGGCCAGGACAGACGAGCTTGTCAAGAAGCTGAGGGACGAAGGCAAGGCGGAGCTGGTCCCGGGCATACTGTTCATAGACGACGCCCACATGCTTGACATAGAGGCCTTCAGCTTCCTGACCAAGGCCATGGAGAGCGAGTTCGCCCCGATCATAGTGCTCGCCACGAACAGGGGCATGACGACCGTGAGGGGTACGGACGAAGTCGCCCCTCACGGCATGCCGAGGGACCTGCTCGACAGGCTCCTC
>JAPWTO010000004.1:0-38845 GCA_028276005.1 Acidilobus sp. | reverse complement strand
TCATCATTATCGTCTTGCTGTGATCGAGCACGCTGTAAAGCCTTGCCTCGCGCTCCAGGACAGGCCTTATGGACTCCACGTCTGACCCTAACCAGCTGGCCACGGCCCTGTAGTAGTTCTCCACGCTCTTCAGGTCGTCAGGGTTCAGGTTATGGACGTTCCTGAAGGCCGCCCACAGGAGTGAGTCGTCAGGTCTCGGTAACCCCAACGCGGACCTCAAGGCGTCTACGAGGCTGCCGTAGATCGCGTGGAAGGCCGTTGGCGCCTTCTGGGTGAACCACGCTATCCTCTCTACGCCATAGCCCGTGTCAACGATTCTAAGCGGCAGCTCCTCATAAGAGCCGTCAATGGATCTGTACTGCATGAACACGAGGGTGGCTAGCTCGAGCCCGCCGACCGTTACCTCAAAGGAGGGACCTGCGTTACCCCCGCCCTCCCACCAGGACTCCTTGAAGACTATCAGGTCCTCCGGTATGCCTATCTCCTTTGCGAAGAACTCCCTGGCATAAGCTACTGTCTCGTCCTTCCAGTAGACGAACTTATCGGGGTAGTTGAACGCGTGATGCGCTGCCATCTCGAACGTGGTCAGGTGCCTGCCTATGGTCAGGCCCACGTTGTCTATGTCTTCAAGCCTTATGCAGGGCTGGCTAATTACAAGAGGGTTGGCAGGAGGGGGGACCAGGCCACTTGTCACGTGCGGCTGAAACACCACTATGCTCGCTATGGTGAGGTACAGGTCCTCCCTCCACCTGGCCACGACAGGCCTTGGGGGGACCGGCTCGTGCCCTCTCTTCTTGAAGAAATCTATGAACTTAGACCTGGCCTGACTGACCGTGAGGGGCTCAGAGGACGGTATCTTGTCAAACCAGTACGCCGTGTCCGGCACGTCCTGACAAGTGTCAAAGTTTGGGTTGACCGTCCAGAAGTAGTCGCCCCCGACCTTACACTGCCTCCTCTGGTAACCTTTCTCGTTGAAGAACCTCAGCCTATACTCTGAAGGGTCGACCTTCGCCATAGTGGCCAGACCCCGTTAGCTACGGAAGAAACGCCCGAAAGCGACTTTATAAGGTACCTTCACATGCCAAAGAGGCCTGCCAGGCCCTCGCTTATTTCAGCCTCGCTTGCCTCCTTCTTCTCCTCCTTCTTCTCCTCCTTGGCCTCGGCTGCCTGCGCAGCCGGCTGAGCAGAAGGCGCTGAGGCAGGGGCTGCAGCAGGCGCAGCCGCCACTAAAGCAGCGCCCTTAAGCACCTCCTCTAGGTTCAGCTGGGACAGAGAGGCTACCAACATCTTGACCTTAGCTTCGTCAACCTGTATACCGAGGGCCTCTACGACCTTCTTTAGGTTGTCCTCAGTTATCTGGGCCCCAGCGTAGTAGAGGGCCAGGGCCGCGTGGATGTAAGCCTTGCCCTCCTGGACCATGCTGATTCCCTCCTGGCCACGGGCGAACTAGGAGTTATAAAGGTGTTGCTTCTCGCCCCTAGTCCTCGTTAGTAGAACGTTAACCCCTGTAAGCTCCCACAGCCCTTATCTTTAAGGCTAGCCCTGAAGGCCACCACCAACCCGCTTACCTCGTGCTTCGACAGGGCAGCAAGACCTGAAATCGCGTCTTTATCTATTAGGACCTTGACCTTACTTTATGCAAAGCCAGTCGAAAGCCTAGAAACGTCACAGACGGCCTAGAAGGGCTGCTACGAGCCGAAGAGCCCTGCAAGGCCTGCGCTGACGTCCGTTTCCTGTTGCTCTTCTTTCTTCTCTTCCTTCTTGGTCTCAGCTCCAGCGCTAGGAGAGCTTGAAGAGGAGGTCCCTGAGGTCAGCGTTGGTGCCGCTTCAAGGCCTAGCTCCCTGGCCTTGTCACCGAGGGCTGTTACAATAGCGTTCTCCTCAGCGATCGCCTGAGCTATTGACAGTGAGGCCGAGTCAGCATCAACAACAAGCCCTGCCGACCTTATGACAGCTGTTGCCTCAGAGGCCGCAGCGCCGAGAAGCAGCGAGACGACCTCGGGCACCTCGAAGTACCCTGTAGCGACGGCTAAGGACAGTGATTCCCTCTCGGCATCAAGTACCTGTGACCTAGTTCCCTCTATGTCTAGGTGCAACATGTCGCCTGGTATTACGGTCTTGCCGTCCCAGGCGGCCACCAGCTTAAGCCCTATCTCCATGGGCTGTATTCCAAGCTGCTGCAACAGGCTTGCCAGCTCAGGCTGTATAACGTCCCCGGCCTTAGCTACGACAGTGTCGCTCTTTATGTAAATGGTGCCCTTCCTTACCTCATAGGGTATCTTGAGCTTACCGAAGACGCTGACTATAGGACCTGGCCTCAGGCCTGTGTCGCCCTCAGGGATGACTATGTCCTTAGTGGCCTTATCTCCTGGCTTAGCAGGCGCTGGCATCTTGAGTTTGTCTATCTCAAACGCCAGCAAGAAGGGATTCTCGTCAGTGAAGATCACGAGGACTCCATGCTTTAAGTACGGCTCGAGGACCTTGCGACTGAGGCCTTTCCTCTCGAGCGCCAGGTAAACCAGGTTCTTCTTAGAGACCTTGAATGCAGCCCTTCCCCTGAGCTGCTTCCTTATCAACTGCAGCTGCTTAGCCGGTAGGCCCTCTAGATCAGCGAAGAGGACGTACCTATGGCCTTCTACTAGTTTCGTCAGCTCCTCTACGGTCCTTTTCTTATCCTCGGGCGGCTCACGTCTTCCAAGCTTCCTCTGAACAGCTGCCGACACGGACCATCACCTCAGGCTAACCATAATTGGAACCCCCATCGTCGTCTTTACGTAAACCCTGTTCACCTTGGAAGCGCCTAACCTGGACTCGATCACGTTAAGGACCGCTAAGGCGTTCTCAACTACTTCATTGATGTTCATAGAGGCCGTCCCTATCCTCGTCATGATCTGAGGCTGGCCTCTCACCCTGACCCACGTAGCCCTCTTATAATTCTCTACAAGCTCCGCTAGGCTGGCCCTGGGAGGTATAGCCACTGGCACCTTACCCCTAGGCCCTAGGGCAGGGCCTAGCACGCTTCCTACCTGCCCCATGAGGTCTGCTGATACTAGTACCCAGTCGCACTGCCTTCCGATCGACTTGACCTTCTTCTTATCGCCCCTCATCGCCTGTAGGTCCTCCCTTGAGATAGTGACAACGCCAAGCTTCTTAGCCTCCAGAAGGAGGTCTCCAGCGGCCACAACGCAGATCGTAGGCTCCTTAGGCGGTTTATGGGGCAAGAACACGACCTCCCTGAACCTGCCCTCAGAGCCCTTAACGTCAAAGTCCCTAAGGGTCACCACGAGCTCCACGCTCTGGTCAAACCTTGTCCTCTTTGACGCCTCCAGGGCCCTCTTAATGGCCTCCGTCAGCGCCTCGCTGCTGGCCGGCAAGTCGGGTCCTCCTTGACGCTCCTCAGAAGGTCTCGGGGCTAAAAACTCTGTGGCCGGGGATTTAACGGCACGTGAAGCAGCTTAATAAGCTCCCTGACAGTAACGGCGTGGGGGCCCGTAGCTCAGCCAGGACGGAGCGCCGGCCCTCTAAGGCCCTCCATTTGCCGAGGGGAGCCGGTGGTCGGGGGTTCAAATCCCCCCGGGCCCGCCTCCTCGGGGGATCATTACGATATGGATACCTGAAGGAGGCTCATAGAGACGTAATTGGCTCCGCCCGTGCCCACTATGAGCTGAGTAGCCACGGGAACCCCCTTTAAGCTGATGAGCGACGCGCTGATGGAGTACCCTCCGTACGTGCCGAACAGCGACGTTGTGG
The DNA here is from genome assembly GCA_028276005.1 of Acidilobus sp. Lineage (GTDB taxonomy): Archaea > Thermoproteota > Thermoprotei_A > Sulfolobales > Acidilobaceae > Acidilobus. Next base: position 35,095 of record JAPWTO010000004.1, on the reverse strand, counting down.
GGGTTATCGTTATAATTACGCCGTTAAAGCTCTTGCCGTTGAAGTCTACAGGCGCGAACGTATATCCCACGCTGACAGTTGACGAGCTTGGCTGTCCCTGAAGCAGGCCCTTCCAATCAATACCATAGTACGAGCTGTAATAGTATAGACCGTAGAGGGGACCAAGGCCAGGGAACGCGCCCACGCTCATGGCTCCCGTGTAGGGGTTGTAACTAACGCTGACCCCGGTCAGTATAAGGGGTATGTAGTTTGTCAGGTTTGACCCACTCAGGTTCTCATTAAGGCCGCCGAAGCTGATCAGCGCCCAGGTTATGTTGGTCGCGTTGAAGTGAAGTAGCACGGAACCTACTACTGTGCCAGAGGGGCTAGTCATAGTTATCCTTGTAGTGTTATCGCTGACGTTGACAGCCACGCTCACATAGTACGTGTCGCCTGATGGCGATACGTAGACCTTGTATTCAATGGAATGAGTCCTGTAAAGTAGGGAGCCGAGCTGCATTGGTTTGGCTAACGGCGATAGGACGGACTTATAGGAGTAGTAGAACCCTAGGCCAACAATGCCGACAGCTACCGTGGCCGCGAACAGCGCTATCACGATCAGTGCTAGTCTGCTTACCCTCAAGAGAGCCCACCTTAGAGCCATGAACGCTGTGAAACGACAGATTTTAAGCCTGAACGCGCCGAGAGGGCGAGGAGGCGTAAACATGACCATAGGCAAGATCCGCGGCACTAACGCCATGGGACACCTCGGCTGGATCACCGTTAGGTGCCGTGTCTGCGGCAGGCTGCTAGACTTAAGCGGCCAGAAGCCTGGGAGCAGGAAGTTTGAAGTCGTTTACGCATGTCCTAAGTGCGCCGCTAAGTTAGGCGCTTACTTCTGCTCAGCGGACGCGAGGTCCCTTAAGTACAGGTGTCCGTTCTGCGGCTCGGAACTAGTGCCTGTGACCCCTGTCATAACCGAGTGACCCCTACATGAGCTATGTCGAGGTAACTAAGGCTGGGACAGGCCAAATAGTTAAGGTCAGTGACACGATAAAGGGCGAGCCTGTCAACGTGGTCTTCGTGGACCTTTACTTTAGGCTTCCGAAGGCCCCAGGGCAGTGCCAGGCCAGCCTGAAGCTCCCCGAGGTCGACGTTGAGCTCTGTAATGTCAGGGCTGAAGGCTGTGAGATAATACTGCTTAAGACCTCAAAAGGGGTTGAGGCAATAGGGGGCTTAGTAATATCTAGCGCGCAGGCCATCCTGAGGCCCGAGGACGCAAAGGAGCTGTGCGAGAGGGCCCTGAGCTCAATTATCTCCAGCTAAAGGGTATAAGGCCATCCGTTTTCAGCCACCGACGGATCGAGGCCGAGAGCTTCAGCCAGCTTCCTGATGGCCTGCAAAGAGGGGTCCCTAAGGGTCTCTCTGAGCCTTCTTCTGACAGGCGGCGGGGCTTGCCTTGCGTAACGAAGGGCCGTGGCCAACAGCCTCCTGCCGTCGCTGTTGAGGACTTCGCCCTTATCAAAGTAGACCCTGTAGTTTACGAGGATCTTCTCTACGATCCTTGAGATCTCGTTAATGGCGTCAGGCCCCTCAGTGCTTGCGCCCATCCCCATCAGCCTCTAGCCTCAGCGATGCGAGGCCTCATCATGGGGGCCCTCAGGCGGTCGCTGCCTCATTGGGCTCCTCGTACTCTCCAGGGGCAGGTATATCTGGAGAGTTCCAGTCGACAGGCGCATTCCCGTACCTAATGGGCCTCTCAAGCCTTGATAAAAGCACAACCCTGCTGGGAGCGCTCTCGCTCACCACAGGGTACCCTGTGAGCTCGCTGAGCTTCCTGGCTATGGCTTTGACCTCCTCATGTCTTGGCATATTCTCAAGGCGCAGCCTGTTCCTGCTAGCGCCGACGTACATGTAGGCCTTGACCTCTATGTAATCAGGCATGCCAAGCTTAACGAGCTCAGCGAAGCCCCTCAGCGCGGCATCGTTGTCGTTGAAGCCCTTCACTATGGTTATCCTATATACTGTAGTCGACGAGAAGCTTGGAAGCAGCTGAAGGGTTTCAAGGGTTAGCTCCCATGCCCTAGGCACTAGAGGCCTGTTGAAGTAGTTGTAGGACTCCTTATCCCACGCCTCTAAGCTCACGTATATCTGCGTGGGCTCCTCTTCCAGGTTGGCCAGGACGTCGGGCCTCACCCCCCTGGTCACAAGGAACGTGGTTATGCCCCTCCTGTGGAACTCCTTTATGAGCTCGCCTAACATAGGGTACAGCGTGGCCTCACCTGTCAGACTTATGGCTACGTGCTTAGGGTTCGTGGCCTCCTGGTACATCTTCGGGTCAACGCCGGGTCTGCCCTTGTAGCCACTTACTATCCTCCTGTACTCCCTGATGGCACCCTCGACTATAGAGCGAGGGTCGTCAGCGAAGGGCATCCTGGTCTCATTCCACTGGATCCCTACGTCCTGGGGCCTCAGCCTCCAGCAGTGCAGGCAGGCGTTCCAGCACCAGTGGTTCGTGACGCTTAGCTGAATGCACCTGTGGCTCTCTATGCCATAGAACTTGCCCTTGTAGCAGAACCTCCCTTCGACCAGGGCCGCGTGGTTCCAGTAGCACTTCTTGACTGAGCTGTGCCTGCCTACTAGGTGGTAGCCCTGCTTTATCAGCCTCTGATCAAGGAGCCTGTAAACGTCCTCCTCTGCCCTTACCTCCATTCCCTTTCCACCTAGGCCTTCTGGGCCCCTGGCCTCCTTACGAGGCCCTTCTCAGTTAGGTAAGTATACGCGCTATAAGCGGCTATAGCCCCAGATGCAGCCGCGTTGACTATCTGCCTGAAGCCCCTCCAAAGGCTTATCGCGTCCCCTGCAGCGAATACCCCTGGCAGGTTGGTTCTCATCCACATGTCAGTCTTTACGTACCCTAGCTCGTCAACCTCGAGGCCAAGGGACTGGTACCAGTCCTTAGGCGGCTCGAATCCTATCTCCACGAAGACGCCATCGACTGCCAGCTCACGGGTAGCGCCGTCCTTGCCCTGGACTATGACGCTTCTGACTACCTTATCGCCACGTATCTCCTTTACAACGGAGTCTAGTACAAACTCTATGTTGGGCCTCTTGAGGGCCTCCTCAACGTAGAAGGGCTTGGCCCTGAACTCCCTCCTCCTGTGAACTAGGTAGACCTTCTTTACGTAGCCAGAGAGGAGTATCGCGCCCTCTAAGGCAGCGTCGCCTCCTCCCACAACGACAACTGCCTCTTTGCCCTTGTAAAGAGGCGCGTCACATATGCTGCAGTAGCTCACGCCGCGGCCCGTGAACTCCTTCTCTCCGGGGACGCCCAGCTTTCTCCTCCTGGATCCTACTGCTAGTATTATGGCCTTAGTAAACACGTCAAGGCCTTTGGTCCCCGTGACCCTGTACTCAACATCGTTGGCCTTCTCGAACCCCTGGACCGTTATACCGCTGTAGATAGGAACCCCGAACAGCTTCTCAGCGTGGGTCCTGAACCTCGAAATGAGCTCCGTTGCGCTGATTTTTAACATGGCCGGATAGTCGTCAACTTCATTGGTCAAGTTCAGCTGACCCCCTATGTCCTCAGTGACCACAACCGACTTCAGCAAGAACCTGGCAGCATATACGGCTGCCGAGAGGCCTGCAGGCCCTCCTCCCACTATGACGACGTCGTAGTGCTCCCCCTTAGGCGGAACCCTGAGCTGCGGCATGGTACCGAGCCTTAGCGACATAGTGCCTCCCCCTCTTCTCCAGGTCAATGAGGTTAAGAGCCTATGTCTGAAGTTTGCTGCTCTAAGGGGCTATATGAGGATGCCGCCTATCATCTTCTTTGACTTTATGAACTCCATCAAGTTAAGCTGATGCCTCAGCGCGGCCTCCCGCGCTGCCTGCGGATCGCCCTTCTCTATGGCCTCATATATGCGCCAGTGCTCCTCTATCTCCTGCTCTACCCTGCTGCTTGAAGCGAAGAGGTCAACTCTCACTATGGCCAGCTTGTTCCTAAGGTCCTTCAACATGTCCCTAAGGTATTCGTTTCCACACATTTCTGCGATAACGTCGTGGAACTCACTGTTCGCCTGCGCCAGCGCCAACGGGTTGCCCTTGTCAGCGCCCTTGAACTTCTCGGCGGCCTCCCTCAGCCTCCTCAAAAGCTCTGGGTCCCTGTTCTCAGCAGCTTTCTCGGCAGCTAACGCCTCAAGGACCGCCCTGACCTCAAAGATCTTGAGTATCTGCTCCTTTGTCAGGAACGATACGTGGTAGCCGTCGCTCAGCTTAACCACCAGGCCCTCCTTCTCAAGCTTGTGCAGGGCTTCCCTGACAGGCGTTCTGCTGACGTTATACATCTTGGCCAGCGCCGTCTCGCTGAGCTTGTCCTTGGGCTCAAACTTCCTACTCAGGATGTCCCTCTTAAGCATCTCATATACTATGTCAGAATATTTAGCGGACCTCTCGCTGGACTCGGCGCTCATGTCCACGGCCCTTCAGGGCCTAAAGTTCTGCTCAGAGAAAATAAGTTTAAAGTGAGGACCCACATGCTGTCCGAGGAGTACTACGAACTTGCCTGGAGGGCCGTGCGAAAGGGGTTTGGCGAAATAGATTATATACTCAGGCAACTTAACACAACGTCCAAGGACTTTGAGGCCGGCTGTCACCAGATCGTGTCAACGGAAGGCCTGACGGAGCATAACGTGGCCACCCTGTTCTCCTGCGTCGTAATAGCGTTGCTGACGTCTTTGAGCTCTCAGCTCACTAGCCTGCTGACGGAGCTCGTGGCGAGGCCCGACCTCTGCAGGGGGCTTGAAGGCCCTCTCAGGGAGCTCAGGGCGTTATCAGAGAGCTTTAGAAGGGACCTGCTGGAAGAGGGCGCTCAATACAAGGTCCTAGGCAGCAAGTTACTTAGGACGGCCCTTTCCCTAAGTGACATTACTGGCAGGCTGACGGAGCTAGCCAAGGACATATGTGAGACCAAATTATCATGAAAAACTTTAAACGACGCTTAAGTCAGTACAGACAGGGGTAGGCCCGCCGTAGCTCAGCGGCAGAGCGCCCGGCTGTAGTGGGACGGGGCGGCTGGAGGCCCAGCCCCTCCGGCCGATACCGGGTGGTCCGGGGTTCGATTCCCCGCGGCGGGACCACCCCCTTAACCTACATAATCCTAACCTAGTCACGGCTGAGGGGGAACCGTTGAGGAAGCTGGCATCGGTGCTGCTAAACGGCGCCATAACCTTAGGCAAGAGCGTCGTCGCTGACTCCTACGATAATCGCCCCCTCAGGGCAGTAACGCACGCTCACGAGGACCATACACGCTACCTCGCGCGCAGCGTCTCTTATAGCCTCTTCATAGTAGCCACGCCTATAACGCATGAGTTCCTTAAGGTCTTAGGCTTCAACATACCGAGCTCCAAGGTGCTGGCCCTGGACTATGATAGGCCCTTCCGGTTCGAGGACGACGTCGTGTTGCTGAAGCCCTCCAGGCACATAGCGGGGAGCGCCCAGGTTCTCGTCGAAACCAAGGAAGGGAGCGCCGCCTACACAGGGGACTTCAAGATGCCAGGGACCGTCCCAATAGAGGGACTTGACGTACTGGTTCTCGACGCGACCTACGGCAGCCCACACCTATCCCGCAAGGGCACGGAGTGGGACGCGCTAGCAGCGCTTATCGAAATAATCGAGAGGAACTCGAAGGACAAGGCGGTATGGGTTTACGGCTTCAACGGAAAGCTGCAGGAGGTCATGGTGGAGCTAAGGATCAGAGGGGTTAAGGAAAGGTTCCTAGCTGATGTAACGACGCTAAAGCTGGCCCAGATAGCGTCAAAGTTCTACGGCGTTGAGCTCGGGGACGTGGGCATATACACGAGGGAGGAGGCAACGCCCGGCACCGTTATATTTGTCCATAGTGCTAAGGGGGTTTCTCTTAAGAGGATGCCAGGGGTTCATATAGTGCTTACAGGCCTTGAAAGGAGAGGAGTCTCCGTGCAGGTCAGGGAAAACGTTTACAACGTGGCGTTCAGCGACCACGCGTCGTTCTGGGAGATAGTTGAATACGTAAAGGACGCCAGGCCCAAGGAAGTAATAGTTGACGGCTCCCGGGGCTTCGACCCCTCCTTCACTGCGAAGTACTTAAACAAGGTCCTAGGGATCCCGGCCAGGGTGGAGCCCCTTGGAGTTAGACCAGAGAGCCCAAGCGACGAAGGCTGACGAGGAAAAGTTGATCTCGCTGCTATCAAGCCGTATAGAGGTGGCCATGGGCCCTACCCTGATGACTGGTGGCCTGCTCATCGCTGTCGCTGCGTACCTCTCAGGGATGCCTCAGCCCCTCCCCACGGCGATCAGCATGGTTGGCCTCACGGTCGCTATGGTCGGAGGCGCCTCGGAGATCTCCTTTCTCTTGGCGGCGTCAAGGGCTGCAGACATAGTCAGCGGGACTAAGGGCACGACGGGCCTGCTCAGGGTCCTCGGCGTTGCTGCCCTGATAGGCCTCTACATGGTTGTCGTGGGTATGCCGCTCGTCGGGCTATACGTTCTGAGGATTGCCGCCCGAGCCGGAGTTAAGAGAGGACAACTATTGAGCGGACTCCTGCCCCTTTACTCACTGCTGACCCTGGGCCTCATTATTTCCGCCTCCCAGCTGGCCCTCGCTACTGCCCTCGTGGAGCTCCTCGCCGCTGGCGCCTCCGGGCAAGGCGCCCCTCAGCCTCTCGGCAGCGAGGGCCAGCAGGGGCAGTAGGATCCTAGGAGCTGACGCGACCCTCTCATCTAGTACGACCCTCCACGAGGACCCGCACTCCTGACAGTAGGCCAGGCCGAGCCTTCCGTCCTTGTCCATGAAAATGCCGATGCTGAACGGGTTCGAGTTACCGCAGAACGGACAGGCCAAGGTCTTCCTTGAGACCCTCCATGCATAACCGCAGAGGTGACAGACCAGGAGGTACTCCTCCCCTACCCTGACCATGGTCCTGCTTTCGCTGCCGCAGAGAGGGCAGTACGCTGTCACCTCCTCAACAGTTCCGTTCTTACGTTCATAGTGAGAGGCATACGCCCTAGCTACCGCTTGAAAGACCAGGAGGGCGCTCCGCGAGCCCCTGCTGCTCACATCGCCTTCGAGGGCCTTAGTTAGGCTCTCCTCAGCCTTATCTGGGCTCACCTCGTCTTTTAGCGCTCTGCCTACCTCAACTATGTAATTAGAAAGTCGGCCTGAGTCGGAGAGCCTCGCCAACAGGTTTGAAAGGTCCAGCGACCCCAGGTCCACAGAGCTCAGGAAGGCCTCAACGTCCTTCATGATCTTAGCCTGGACGGCCTCCACGCTCTTAGCCAGCTCTACGTTGATCCTCAGGCCCAGAAGTGTTGAGTACCTCCTTAAGGCTTGCTCGAAGGCCTTCAGCTCCTCTGCCTCATCGCTCATTAAGGCTCAGCCCTTAGGTTCAGGGGAGCCCTTCTTAAGCTCCTCCTTGAGCTGGACGAGCCTCTTTACTAGGTTAGGTATTACGTCCCTGTAGTCAGCCACCACGCCATAATCGGCCTGCGAGAATATCGGCGCCGCTGGGTCCTTGTTGATAGCGACGACCACGCCAGTCTCCCTCACTCCAAACATGTGCTGGGCCGCGCCGCTTATGCCTACCGCTATGTATATGACGGCCTTTATTGACTTGCCTGTCTGACCTATCTGCCTTTCATGAGGTATCCAGCCCAGGTCCACGGCCCTCCGGCTGCCGCCAACGACAGCACCTAGGACCTTCGCCAGCTCCTCAAGCTGCTTGAAGCCCTCAGGCGTCCCGAGCCCCTTGCCGCCTCCTACCACTATTTCCGCCTTCTCTATCGGGGCCTCCGTCCTAGGTATGACCTTCCTTGACACCAGCCTAGCCCTCGCCTTGGGCACGTGATCGATCTTCTCCTCAATGACCTCGCCCGTCCTGCCGGGGTCCCTTGGCGGCAGAGGGAAGACGTTAGGCCTGGCCGTCGCCATCTGGGGCCTCCTGTTAGGCGTCCTAATGTAGGCCAGGAGAACAGCCCCGAAGGGAGGCCTTATCTGGAACACGTCCCTGGTCTTCTCATCTGCGTCGAAGTCTGTGCAGTCGGCAGTTATGCCGGCCCGCAGGTGGTTAGCTATGTAGGGGGCCAGCTCCCTGCCCCTCATGGTCCCTGCCACGAACACCATTTCAGGCCTGTACTTCTTGACTAGATGGACCGCTACCTCGCCGTACACCTGCGGCGAATATTCCTTAAGCCTCTCGTCGTCAACTACTATGACCTCGTCAGCGCCGTACTCTATGAACTGCTTCGCGAGATCCCTCACGCCATAGCCTATCAGGACCCCTGTCACCTTAACCTTCAGCTTGTCAGCTATCTTCCTGGCAGGCGTCAGGAGCTGGAGGCTTGGCTCCAGGATCCCCTCTGGCCCTGTCTCACCTATCACCCAGACGCCCCTATAGTCGTCAGGGTTCCTGCACTCCCACTCGGGACAAAGGTCCTTGCAGGGGACCTGTTGAGCCGCCGAAGTCTCAGTCCCGCCCCAGCTCACCTTACATCAACCCTCCTTCAAGGCCTTGATAAGGGCCTTTGATGCCTTCTCGTCCTTAAGGAGGGCCTCTATGATCCACCTAGCAGCGTCATCACCGTCCTTTGGCGTGTACACGACCTTCTTGCGCGGTACCTCAGGTACGTCTACGGTCTTAGCCACTATTGTAGGTGAGCCCTTAAGCCCTGTGCACCTCGTGTCAAGGCCAAGCTCCTTGTTAGTCCACGTTATTAGCGTGTCAGGCCTCGTCTTGAACCTTACCTTATTATACAGGCTCACGGGTCTCGGCTTAATTGACCTCATAGCGACGCTTATGATCGCTGGGAGCTCCAGCTCCCACTCCTCAATGGCGTCCTCAAGTATCCTCTCAACGTGCAGCTTGCCGTCATCTGCAAGCCAAGCGTCACGGACATAGTAAATGTATGGCCACTCGAGCCAGCTGGCCGTCTGGGCGCCTATGTGAGCCGTGCTGGAGTCCGTGGTCTCCTGTCCAAAGATTGCCAGGTCCACCTTGCCGATCTCCCTGTCTATCTTCCTTATGGCGTTAGCCAGGACGTAACTCGTGGCCAGCGTGTCAGCGCCGGCGTAGACCCTGTCCGTCAGGAGTATCGCCCTGTCGACGCCCATGCCGACCAGGTACTCAAGCCCCTTCACGGCCGGAGGAGGCGACATTGACATCGCTATTACCTCGCCGCCGTAGCGGTCCCTCAGCCTGAGGGCGAGCTCCACGGCCGGCAGGTCATGAGGGTTCACGATGCTCGGCACGCCCTCCCTTATGAGGGTGCCAGTCTTTGGGTCTATCCTGACTGACTGAGTGCCAGGCACCCACTTCATCCCTACTACGATCCTCACTTAGCATCACCTCACGTGAACCTGTAAATTATGCCGTGGCCGCTCTTGGGGTAGTCCCACTTTATCGCGTCCATAGGACAGATGACCCTGCAGGTCCCGCACTCCACGCACCACTCGTAGCTGAAGACCACCTTGTCGCCAACTAGTGTATAACAGCCCGCTGGGCAGAGGTAAACGCAGGGCTTGGCCTCACACTTCTCGCACTTCGTGTAATCAATCACTATGTGGGGCTCCTCGTCAACGTTCCAGACGTCGCTCTGAAGTATGTCCTCAAGCTTCATTTGCCTAGGCTCTTCCCTCTTGACCTGGGCTGCCTGTGCTGCGCTCACAGCCCCCTCACCGCCAGCCAGGCCAACGAAATGAGGCTAAATAGGTCTACGCCCTCACTTGTAAGTGCCTCGGTTATCGCTTCAAAGGGCGTCTTGACGCTATAGTCCTGCTCGTAGATGCCTGCGAGGACCTTTGTCATCAGGCCCGGAAGCTTTGAGAACAGCTCAGGGTTGTTCATCAGGGCCTCTGCCGCAGTGTGCCTTAGGAGGTCCCTATACATGAAGCTACCTTTAACCTTCTCCTCATACGCCTTCAGGTTCTCATAAGTTAGGCCGCCGTGGTCCCTCGCGTACTCTACGGCCTCGGCCGCGAGCTTGCCGCTGTAGACCGCGTAGTCGACGCCTCTATAGTTCACGCCAGTAGTAAGCAGGAGGCCAGCGGCGTCACCGACTATGAGGAGCCCTGGGTAGACAAGTCTAGGCGGCGAGAACTTGAGCCCTCCCTCTATCGTCAGGTGCGCGCCGTACTCCGATATCGTGGCGTCCTTCCAGAGCTTCCTGAAGAACGGGTGAAGCCTGAAGCCCTCAACAAGCTCAGACACGTGGTCTTCGAGGATGCCCTTTTCCACAGCCTCTATAGCATGTCTAAGGTGAAGAACTACTCCTATGCTGACGGTGTCCTTATTGGTATATATGAAGCCGCCGCCTGGCACTCCCCTTGTCACATCACCTACCACTACCCAGGCGACGCCCTCATCGCTTTCTATTCCAAAGGCCGCCTCGAGCTGGGGCGCCCCGGTCCTGAGGACCTCCTTCACGCCCAGGGCTATATGGTCCGGCTTCAGCCTCTCTACGATGCCTGCCCTCTCCAGGAGGAGCCTGTTAACGCCCTCAGCGTCTATGACAACGTCGGCCTCTATGACGTCTGAGCCGCTTCTGACGCCCACGAACTTACCGTCCTTAACCACAAGCTCGTCAACTGTTACCTCGTTAACGAAGACGGCACCTGCCTGCTCAGCCTTCCTTGACATCCAGGAGGCCAGCTGAGGCAGGAGGGCGGTGAAGCTCTTCTTAGAGCCAGCCTTATACTCCACAGTAATCACGTTGTCGCCTGAGACCACGCTTATCCTCTCCCTTGTAACCCACCTCTGTATGGGCGCCTCCTTGTCAAGCTCTGGCCACACGTCCCTTAGAGGCTGGGCATATACCCTCCCCCCGAAGAGCTCCTTGTCGCCGAGACCCCTGCCCCTGTCCACAAGAAGCGTCCTGAAGCCCTTCTTAGCTAGGAGGTAGGCTGCCGCTGAGCCTGCGGGGCCCGCCCCCACCACTACTACGTCGAACTTCGTCGGGATCTGCGCCAAGAGCTGCACCAGGGTAAGCAAAGGGGTTCCATTTAAAGCTGATGAAGGAGCTTAAGTATAGGCGTGCCAAATCTAGGGGTTAGAAGGGCTTAAGCGGCTGCTCAGCACCGCAGGCCTCGCACACTAGCACCCACACCTTGCCTCTCTTATCTATATGGGTGTCTATGCTGCCACAGGTGGGGCACCTGACGTAGTTCTTAACGAATATGTCAAGAAGTTGCCTGAGCACTTTGCTTGAGACCTTAACGTTGAGAACCAGCTGCCCAGACCCCTCCTCGTAGCTTCCGGCAGAGGCTAACTCCTTCATTAGGTACCTCGCAACGAGGTCAGGGTCCCTCTTAAGCCTCTGAGAGATCTCCCTGAAGTTCTTGACTATGGTCTGCGTCCCGACCCTTATGATCTGTGGCTCAGGGAGCTCAAGCACCCCAGGGCCGCTACGGGGCGGTATCTTCTCATAGACCCTCTTGAGCAGCCACTCGTAGTCCTTCAGCTTGATAGCCTCGTCGTCGCTCATGCTCCTCCTAAGGCCGGGTGACCGCAGGCCTTAATAAAGGTCGCCAAGGCTGTCAGCCCTCTGCTAAGGGTTTAAAGCCCTTATGAGCACCCTACCCGCTGGTGGGCCGGTAGCTCAGCTGGAAGAGCGCTCGGCTTGCACCCGAGAGGTCCCGGGTTCAAGTCCCGGCCGGTCCACCACCTGGAAGTCTTCCGCTGTAACCGCTTCACTTTAAAAGTTCAGGCCTAAGGCCAATCAGGGCGTAGGAGTTGCCCTGGAGCATACTGACGCTGCTGAGAACTAACCCTGACGCTCTAAGGGAGGCCATCCGCAGAAGGCAGATGGACGTAAAGATAGTTGATGAAGCCTTAGAGCTTGACCTCTACTGGAGGAAGTTACAGGCGGAAATAAACGAGCTTAGACACCAGCACAACGTGATCAGCTCAGCCATAGCTAAGGCCACAGAGGAGGAGCGCCCTAAGCTCCTAGCCCAGGCCAAGGAGCTCAGGAAGAGACTAGAGGAGGCCGAGGTTGAGCTTAAGGAGGTTGAGGCGAGGCGTGAGCAGGCGTTATGGCGCCTGCCTAACATAGTACTCGAGGACGTGCCGGTCGGCGGTGAGGAGGCGACGACCCCCATCAGGTTCTGGGGCAGGCCAAGGGTCTACAAGGAGCACCTTGATGACTTCAGGGCCCAAACCGAGAGATACGGGTTCAAGGTGGAGCACGATGTAATAGAGTGGAAGCCTGTAGGGCACGCTGACATGCTTGAGCAGGTCCTAAGGCTAGGCGACACGCTGAAGGCCTCCGAAGTCGCCGGTTCAAGGTTCTATTACCTGTTCGAGGACCTGGTCTGGCTGGACTTCGCCCTGCTCCTTTACGCGATAGACAGGCTTACGGCAAAGGGCTATCAGCTAGTGTTGCCCCCCTACATGTTGAGGTATAACGTGATAAATGGCGTCATAGACCTCGCCACGTTCCAGGACGCTATCTACAAGATAGAGGGGGAGGACCTTTACCTCATAGCGACTGCTGAACACTCCCTGGCAGCGCTTTACTATAACGAGGAGATATACGATGATGAACTGCCTAAGAAGCTCGTTGGAATAAGCCCCGCCTTCAGGAAGGAGGCAGGGGCCGCCAATAAGGACCTTAAGGGGATCTTCAGGGTGCACCAGTTCCATAAGGTGGAGCAGTTCATATTCTCAAAGCCTGAGGAGAGCAGACAGCTACACGAGGAGATAATCTCAAACGCTGAGGAGCTCTTCCAGGGCCTCGGGCTGCCCTACAGGGTTGTCAACATAGCCTCAGGCGACCTAGGCGCTTGCGCGGTCAAGAAGTACGACCTTGAGGTCTGGATGCCAGCTCAGGGCAAGTACAGGGAGATGGTCAGCGCCAGTAACTGCACGGACTGGCAGGCCTACAGGCTCAACATAAGGCTCGTGAGGAGGAAAGGTATGGAGAGAGGCGAGTACGTACATACTCTCAACAGCACTGGGATAGCCTCAACGAGAACTATAACGGCCATCCTTGAGAACTACCAGGATCCTGATGGAACCGTCGTGATACCTAAGGTGTTGAGGAGGTACCTGGAGCCTTTTGAGAGGGCTCCAAAGGACTACATAAAGCCAAGGCCTAAGAGGTCAGCATGACATCACCTAGACGTTATCAGCTTCTCAACGTCCAGGGCCTTAAAGGCCGCGATCGTGAACGCTGCTGAGAAGCCTAGCATAATCGCGATGTATACCGCCGTTAGCGCCGCCTGCCCCAGGACAAAGCTTGTGAGCGCTGTTGAGGCCTCCGTGAACGGTATTGCCAAAAGTAACACCTTCAGGAAAGCTGGAAGGGATTGCACGTTTACGAAGAGCGCGCTGAAGTAAATGCCTAGAGCCACCATCATAACCGCGTAGGAGGAGGCCTGGGCAGCCCTTATTGAGGGGCTCCTCAGTATAATTGGGGTCACAAGCGCTGACGTCATGAACACCAGCACCGCCGCGTCGACTAGGTTCAGCAAGAGGAGGGTAGGCGTGAGCCTTAGGCCGTAGCCTGCCAACATCAGGAAGTAAATTATGACGCCACCGCTGTCAGCCAGCGCTATTACGAAGCCCATGACAGCTGCTGATGTGAGCTTCCCGAGGACAAGGCTTCCCTTCGGTATCGGTGACGACAACAGGACCTCGAGGGTCTTCCTCTCCTTCTCACCGAGGAACGAGTCAGTGACGAGCACTATGGCTGGGTTCACGACAAAGAAGAGGGAGAACTCGAGCAGCCTCACAGAGAACGAGAGCTGCACCTGTTGCTGCGTGGCAGCAGCCCCGCTCGGGAGGTAGTAGCCGCTCGAGAGCTGGATGGGGTTGAGCAGCTGGGACGGGACAATGCTGACGTTAGCTAGCTTAGCTAGCTCCTCAACCCTCTCAACAACTATCTGGCCGCTGAGCTGTGAGACTATTGATGATATGAGGCTCATCGCCTCCTGGGACGCGTAGTTGCCGACCATGCTTCTCACAATCATGACGGCAACGCCGTCCAGCTTTGACAAGTTCTCATAGAACCCGTAAGGTACTATGACCTCTACGTCATAGACCCCTGAGGGAGGAGCTGGCGATATAGTTATGTTCAGGTTGAGCCCCTGCTGCAGCGCGTCCTGCCTCAGCTGAGAGGAGAGCCAGTTCACTATAGGGTACGACTTATTGTCGAGGATCGCGAAGTAGACGGTAACTACCTGAGCTGATGAGAGGCTGCTGGCGATTAACGCCATGAGCGGCAGCCCAACGAGCGGTATCAAGATCATAAGTGCGAGGGCTCTCCTGTCCCTGCCGATGTCTATCAGCTCCTTCCATATGACGGTCCTTAGCGCTGAGCTACGGCTGGCCGCCACTGGACCTCACCGCCCTCACGAAGGCCTCCTCTAGGTCAGAGGCCCCGTAGACCTCCAGCAGCTCCTTCACAGTCCCTGTCGCTACGACCTTGCCGTAAGCTAGGAACGTGACCCTATCAGCGAGGTATTGAGCCTCAGCCATGTTGTGGGTCGCTATCAGGAACGTTGTGCCTATCCTGGAGAGGCCCTTTATCAGCTCCCTGACCTCATGGGCTGCAAATACGTCAAGTCCGTTCGTTGGCTCATCGAGCAGGACAAGCCTTGGCCTGTGCATCAGCGCCCTCGCTATCATGAGCCTTTTCTTCATGCCGTTGCTGTACTCGCCGGCCTTCCTTCTCAGGTCGGCGTCTGACAGGCCCGCGATCTGGACAGCCCACGACATCATCTTGTCGGCTTCCTCGGCGTCTGACGCATAAACCTTAGCGAAGAACCTGAGGTATTCATAGCCTGTCAGCCTCTCGTAAGGCTGCGCGTCCTCAGGCACGTAGCCAACGTACCTCAGCACAGAGGGCCATGCGGGGTCCTGTGGGTCAACGCCGAGAACCTTGAGATCGCCTCCGTCCCTCCTCAGCAACCCCAGTATGAGCCTGAACAGGGTGGTCTTACCGGCCCCGTTATGTCCTGCCAGCACGTGCACCTCGCCCTCGGCAACCTCAAGGTCGACGCCCCTGAGGGCCACCGTCCTGCCGAACCTCTTAATTAAACCCCTGGCCATGACCGCTGGCGCCTTCACTGTTTTGTTCAGAGGAACCTCAGGGTTAGGCTGCACCCTGCTATTCACAGATAACCACCGGCTCCCTCTGCTAACAGGACGAGGGCCTCTGACAGTTAAAAGGCGATACTAAATGGACGAGATGCCTGACCTCAGGGAGTTCATAGCCAAATACGGCGAGAGAGGTTACTATATGATCAAGGCCGTACTTGACGCTTCTCTGGCAGGGGGCAAGGCCAAGCTGGGCGACTTTGACCTTAAAGGCGTTAAGGAGAGGCTGAAGTCCATGGGACTCGATTACAACCCTGTCCCCCTGCTCTACGCGCTTGAGAGGACCTATGGCGTCATAAGGACCACCTACAGGAGCACGACCCAGCACTGGTGGGAGATAACTGACAGGCGCAAGCTCCAGGAGATTCTCTCCGAGTTCGAGGGGTCGCGGGAGACCGAGGACTATGAGTTAAGGCTACTGAGGCTTCAGTTCTACAGCTTGGACCCCGAGAGGGTACTGGCTCAGCTTCGCTCAAGCAGAAGGCCAAGGCAGCTAGTAGCGAGGATGGCCTTCACCACGCTGCCCATGATAGTGGAGTTTCTCAAGAAGGCGAAAGAGCTCTACCCTGAGGAGCTCGCCAAGGAGATAGACCTGGCGGAGCAGATACTGGAGCTCGCAGAGAGGGCCATAACGAGGGGCGCCCTGAATTCAAAGGCTTATCTCATCACGGAAGCCGAGGTCCAGGACAATGCCCTTGGTGGCGGCGATAGAGAGCCTCTCTAGCAGCGCCTTGAAGGTCCTGCTAAGTATCTCGGAGTTCCTGTAGCTTGCCAGGATGAGCCTCAGGTCGTCCTTAGGCCTTCCCTTCAGCTCCTCTGCGAGCCTGATCATGTTCCTCGTAGCCCTTACAGCCTCGTCAACGATAGTTATTGAGGCCGCCTGGGCAGTCCTACTGAAGGGGTTAAGGTCTATTGCGGCCACGACCTTATTGAGCCTCCTCAAGGCCTCCGTGCGGTCCCCGTCCTCAATGGCAACTAAGACGAAGTCCGCGGAGTAAATCCCATTAACGCACACCACTCCCCTGGGACTCTGAAGGTTAGGCAGGTGAGTCTTCTGACAGTCGACCCCATAGATGAGCTTAGCGCCATGGGCCTTCAGGAAGTCCTCTATCCTCTTGATCCTCTCCTCAGTTCTGTGGAAGAGGTTAACCTCAATGGGGACCCCTAGGACCTCTGAGAGCTGGACTATTTCGTCAGCAGCTAGGGCGGCATAGTTGCCGTTAACTGATATTATGGGTTTCCTGGCCACCATCATTGCCGCCACGGCGGCCCTCTCCGCCTCAACGGCAAAGTCATGGCTGCGCTCGCCCAGCAGGTAGTCAAACGCCTCGCCACGCCCATGTGATATAAGCCCGTGGGGAACTACTATGCCCTCCCTTAAGGCTTCCACGAGCTTCTGCCTAGTAACCAGTGACCAATACCTCGGGTGCGTTGGAGGTATCTCCTCCACTTGGCTCACCTGTTTAGGGCCCGTCCCTATTGATGATATGAGGGCTTATAATTGGTTTGGCTAAGCACTTACTGTCCTCTTAGCGAGCTCCAAAGTTCACCTTCCCCTATGACTGCCTTAGGCTCAGGTGACGAGCGTCAGCGAGGGCCCTTCGCGGGAAGGCTCCAGTAAACGGACCTTAAACCTGTAGTTTGAGGTCACGTGTCTCACAGCGTCATAGGCCTCGTCCTTTTCGACCAGCAATACCAAGAGCCTTTTCTTAACGTAATAACCTATGAGGCCAGGCGTCCTCCTAATCACTTCATCGGCGCCCTCACCAAGCAGCCACCTAGCCAGCCCGAGCGACTCCGTGAACTGCGTCACCAGTGACGTGAACCTGTCAAAGCTGAGGTCCTTATCAAGGGCCTTTACAAGGTCCTCTGACGCCAAGTAGTAGTTTTGTCCAAGGCTTGAGAGCAGCTCCTGTGTGCTCATGAAGCCCGTCTCAAGCGTTATGACCGACACTGAGGGAGGGGCTGGTACACAGTCAACCTCGCCAAGGCCAGGGGCCCCAGGCCTCCTCCTCAGCACCACGCCTATGCCGCAGGATATGGCAAGCACATCGCCTAGCCCTGTCCTGTCCTCAACCTCAACCGCATGGGCCGCCTGTAGAGATCTACCAATGCTAACGCCCCTTAGGGCTGAGGCCAGAAGGGCTGCGGCCACGGCGCTGGCGCCGCTTGAAGCGTAGCCCACCCCCCAGGGAAGGGCGCGGGAGGCTGACACCGTGACGCCCTCAACGCCCAGGAGCTTAAGCACCTTGCCAGCCGTACTCGTAACGGGCCCTCCTAAGCTCGTCCCTGTGCAGATCGTAAGTCTCGGCTCTACCGCAAGACCCACTCCTACAGAGCCTGTGGTCAAGTGATCCTCGGTCCACCGAGGCGAGAAGGCCGCGGTTATGTGATGCGGCGCAGAGGCGCAGAGGGGTACGTCCTTGCTCCAGGCCTCTTTCATAGATACCTT
The DNA here is from genome assembly GCA_028276005.1 of Acidilobus sp. Taxonomy (GTDB): domain Archaea; phylum Thermoproteota; class Thermoprotei_A; order Sulfolobales; family Acidilobaceae; genus Acidilobus. The sequence continues at coordinate 17,530 of JAPWTO010000004.1, read as the reverse complement.
ACGACCTCTGAGATGGGTGGCGATGGGGGCATCTGCCTCTTATGCCTAGAGGTCTTATTCATATACAGCATTCTGTTTATGACATCTATCGGGACCCCTGTCGCCTCTGCGGCCTCCTCAACGCCCATCTTCAGGTCTTCTAGCGCGTGAATCACTACATCCACCTGATCATAGCTTACGCCTAGCTCCCCCTCGGCCGTCTGCCCTGCCCAGAGCCTTGGGCTGCTCGGCTTGAAGGCCACCCTCTCAGGCACACCCAGCCTGACGGCCAGCCTCCTGACCTGGCTCTTGAGCAACGGGGCTATTGGCAGCAGGTCGACCCCTCCGTCGCCGTACTTCGTGAAGTAGCCCAGGAAGGCCTCACTCCTATCGCCGGTCCCTAGGACAGCCCTCGCCATCTTGTTTGCGTAGTAGTAAAGGATTGTCATCCTTACCCTGGCCCTTACGTTGCCTACAGGCACTACGTCGCTCTGCTCGTAGATGGGTATGGCTGACTTGAAGGCTTCAACTATGGGAGCTATGTCTATTATGTGCAGAGCGCCTCCAACGGCCTTAACCAAGGACTTGGCGTCCTCCACGTCCTCCTTTGGAGTCACAGTGGAGTCGTGAAGTATAAGCGCCTGGACCTTGTCAACCCCGACCGCCTTAACCGCTAGGTAGTAGGTGGTGGCTGAGTCCACGCCCCCACTCACACCTATTACAAAGCCCTTAAGCCCTGTGTCCTCAAGGAACCACCTTATGAAGTCGGTTATAGCATGGTGGGCCTTATCATAGTCTATCCTGATAACGTCATCAATTGTTACCCTCTTTGCCATGAGCCCTACGTTTCAAAGTACTTGATTAAGACTATATAAACTTATGTTGAAGGAGAACGAGGCCTAAGTAATGCTAGGGCTTCGTCTAAGAGACGCCTCGCTATAACCTCCTTCCTCTGGAGGCCCAGGTTGACATAGCTTCCTGATGATGCCCTCACTATGACCGTGTAATCGTAGACGCTGGCGAAGCCATAGGAGCCCACGTTAACCGGGTTGGCGACCACTAGGTCGGCGCCGTACTTTGAGGCCTTCTCAAGGGCTGACGCTAAGAGCTCCTCGTCCCCATTAACCACGTCGGCTGCGAAGGAGATCAGGACCTTGGGCCTTTTGACTATGCTATGAAGTGTCTTAGGGGAGGGCTCCAGCGTTACGGTGTAAGTCTCGTCGCTCTTGAGCTTCCCCCGCGATGGCTCCCGAACCCTGAAGTCAAGAGGGGCTGCAGCGCCCACCACTATATCGTAGGTCTGGCCTGACGTTAGCTCCTTGATCTTGTCTGCCATCTCCTCTGTGGTCTCAACAGGGTAAGACCTTATGAAGTGAGGGATCTCAACATTGACGTGGCCATGGACCAGGTCTACAGAGGCCCCCCTTGCAAATGCCTCTATAGCGGTCTCTACCCCCATCCTGCCTGAGCTTGGGTTCGTCACGAACCTAACCCTGTCGATCCAGCTCCTTGTGGCCCCAGCTGTAACTAGTACCCTTAGCCCCTTGAGGTCAAGGCCCCTCAGCACGAAGCCCGTGAAGACCCTGGCCACTAGGTATGGGTCAGGGTACTTGGCCGCGCCCTCAGCGATCCTAGGCGGTATTATTAGGACTCCCTGCGACCTGAGCCTGGCCTCGATTTCCCCATACTGTGGGCTCCTCTCCATGCCCTCGTGCATCGCCGGCACTACAGCGACACGCTTGCCATAACCTAGCATCGTGATGGCCGTCAGCGCGACGGGGTTGTCTACTATCCCATAGGCTATCTTAGCTAAAGTAGAGTAAGTGGCGGGCGCTACGAGAAGGCCTGAGCATTCTCTCGCTAGGCTCACGTGCTCTATCTCGCCGCCTACCTCCACGATAGCCCTGTGACCTGTGGCCCACTCGAACAGCGTTGGTGAGATAAGGCGAGAGGCCTCCTTAGTTAACAAGACCCTTACGTCAGCTCCCCTTCTCATGAGCCCTCTGGCTGTGTCGAGGGCCCTGTATATCGAGGCGCTAGCGGTAACCCCTAGCGCCACGCAGTGACCCTTAAGCTCCGTTGACAGGGTGCCCGTTATGTCAAGCGATGGATGTCGTAAGTCCTGGTCCAACTTACGCTCAGCCCGGGTTATACGGGCCCCGCTTTAAGTTTAATAGCGCTAACAGACCTTTAAGTCGCCAGTAGAGGCGCAAGACTTGACCGAAGTCAAAAGCGAGCTAAGATATATAATAAGAAGGGCCACGGAGGCAGATATAGACCAAGTAATTGAGGTGAACTTACGAAGCCTCCCTGAGAACTATTGGTATGGTTTTTATCAGTACGTCTTATCTGAATGGGGTGACCTATTCCTTGTAGCTGAGATAGGCGGCAAAATAGTAGGCTACATGATGAACAGGGTCGAGGAGACCCATGACAGGGTGTTGATGGGACTCGAAAATGAGCTCGAGCCCGCTCATAAGCGCTCAGGTCCTCTAGACGTATTCAAGAGGGTCTTCTCGGGCTCGGCCAGGGTAGGCCATGTGATCTCGATAGCGGTGCTGCAGGAGTACAGAAGGCGTGGAATAGGCTCCGCCCTCATGAGCGAGGCGCTCAAGATATTTGAGAAGAAGTACGACGTTGACTCTGTGTACCTTGAGGTGAGGGTTTCAAATCAGCCCGCTATAAACATGTATGAGAAGTTCGGCTTCGTGAAGGCTAGGATAATAAGGGGTTATTACAGAGACGGTGAAGACGCCTACGTCATGGTTAAAAGGCTTAAGCCTATCCCAGAGGAATAGGCGTCCCAGATGACGTAGACCCTGACCTCCTCCTGGCCTCCTCCTCTGCCTCCTCTATAACCTTCGAGGCCTCGCCCCTTACCTCGCTAAGGGCCGTGGGACTTACCTCATCTCCCAGGGAGCCCTCGATGCCAGCCCATATATTCGTTAGGTAGGTCTGCATAGTCGCAAGCTGGCTCGTCAGCTCAGGCGGAAGGCCCCTGTAACGGGCTAAGGTCTGCCTTACCAGGTCCATTGCCAGGGCTATCGACCTCCAGTCCACGTAGCCAACCACTATCAACGTGTTGAGCCTAAGACTTATCATCTCGAGCAGCCGCTCTATGGCGTAAAGCTGCAACAAGAGCTGACCTAGCGCCTCCTCTCTGCCCCGCGCTAGACTCCTCAGCCTCCACTCCTCCCGCTCGACCTTACCCTTGGCGACGCTGACGATCCTCAACAGCTCAAGCAGCTGGGACCTCAGCTCGCGGGGGTTCAGGTCCTGTTTCCTCCTGGGCAACCTGAACACCTTTTCTAAGCCCTTGGGAGCCCCTTTAGCCTTTAGCCAGGGGACTTTAAGGAGAGGCTAGCGCCCTTCAGCCAGCTCTGTGCCAATCATAAAAAGGGTTCGCCATCAGGGTGAGAGCGCTGGCTACAGGTCAATGAAGTCAAAATACCTATCTAGCCCGCTGAGAGTTTAGCCTTCATCGTGACTAATGGTCACCTTTCGTGACCATTACTTACTTGGCCTCATCACTCCTCCCCTCCCCACGCCTAGGTCAGGGAGCATGGGCTCCCAGCCACGACGCGGGGAGTTTCACTGGGCGCCCTCCTCCACCTCGCGACTGCTCATAGGCTTCACGGTGGCGCCCTCCGACTTAACGTCAGCGTAAAAGCTTATAGAAGTTGATTAGGCGTACGCCTCAGCTTACTTAATGGCATTAAGGGGGGTTAAAGGTGATTAAAAACGAAGTAGTTACGTAAAAATGTTACAGACCTCAAGGGTCGCTTCCGCAGGGCTACTGAGAGCGCTGCACGTGACTGGGTGACTTTCACTGCGCCGAGGTCAATGATGCAGACGCTTGTTCACGGGTCCTTAGAAGTTCTTATAGCTTGTGCGGCGAACCCGGTATCGGAAGGGCCGTGAGCGAGGAGCTTGAGAAGAAGCTGCTGGTCGATAAGAGGACGCTGAAGGAGGTGCTTTCAGAGCTCAAGCAGTGGTCAGCACCAGCTACCGTGCTCCTTAGCCTCTACATACCGCCTGGAAGGCCCATAAGTGATGTGACCCAGATGCTCAGGGAGGAGCTCTCCCTAGCCGACAACATAAAGCTCAAGAGGACCAGGAACGCCGTGAAGAGGGCTATATCAGCAGCCCTGGACAGGCTCTCCATGATACCGAAGGTCCCCCAGAACGGCCTCGTCATCTTCTGCGGAGAGAACCTCGACACGGGAGACTTCAAGTGTTACATGTTCAGCCCGCCAGAGAAGGTGCCCGTCTTTTACTACAGGACCGACAAGAGGTTCATAACGGAGATCCTCGAGAACATGCTTGAGGCCGAGGACTCCGTCGGCATAATAATAGTTGAGAGGGACCAGGCCACCATAGGCCTCGTTAAGGGGTCAAGGGTTGAGGTCCTGGACGAGCTGGAGGACTACATACCCGGTAAGCACATGATGGGGGGTCAGAGCCAGAGGAGATTCGACAGAATAATAGAACAGATGGTTGACGATTTCCTGAAGAAGGTCGCTCAACGGGCTAATGAGCTCTTCTTGCCAATACTCGAGTCTGGCAAGCTTAAGGCCGTGGTCGTGGCCGGGCCAGGCTATGCTAAGGCCGACTTCGTCAAGTCGGGTTACCTCGACTACAGGCTTCAGAAGCTCGTCGACCCGCATCTCATAGATGTGTCCTATCAAGGTGAGGAGGGGCTTAGAGAGGTCATATCTAAGGCTCAGGACATAGTCCAGCTCTCGCTCTACAGGGACGTCATGAACGCCTTCGAGACGTTTAAAACGCACCTGGCCAAGGGCACAGGGCTTGTAATCTATGGACCTGATGACGTAGCTAAGGCCATAGAGATGGGTGCCCTCTCGGCACTTCTGATCCATGAAAGCAGACCTGACGTGGAGGCCTGGAAGGAGAGGGCAGAAGCGTCCGGCGCGAAGGTATACATAATACCCGAGTCCCTGCCGGAGTCCGAGTGGTTCCTAAAGACGTTCGACGGGCTTGCTGGGCTGCTAAGGTATAAGGTTGACCTATGTCAGCTCACAGCAAGCTGTTAAGGATAAGGTTGTTGACTATAATTATGTCGGCTCTAGTCCCCTGAGGTTATCCTCCTGATCCTCTCCACGCCGCCTATCTCCTCAATGAACCTGGCCACGGAAGGGGTTACCGCCTCCTTCCACCTTGGGTCGCCCTCAGCTATCATGGCCCTTATCCTCTCGCCCCTCCACTCCTCCCTGTTAAAGGTCGGCGGGGTGATGACCTTAATGCCTGCGTCGCTGAAGGCCTTGCCTATGACGGGGTTTCTCGTCAGTATAGCCTTGACCTTGGGTATGTAGGAAAGCACGTAGTAGGCGCAGCCTATGCTTACCTCTAAGGTCTCGATAGTTGCAGTAATTATCTTCTCTAAGGGGATTCCCTCGTCCCTGGCCGACAGCCTCGCCATCTCAATCCTCTCGCCAGCCGTGAACGGGTTCCTCGTAGTGTAGTTCTCTGAGGCCATGCCTATCAGGAGAACTACCTCGTCAAAGCCCTGCTCGAAGGCCCACTTAACCAGGCTGACGTGCCCTCTGTGGAAGGGCTGAAACCTGCCGTATATCAGCGCCCTGTCGGTCAAGGTTCCCTCCTTAGCTCCTTGGGAAAGGCTATTATTTGCGTTTAGACCGTACGCGAGCGAAAGTGAAGGCCTTGAGCAGGCCATGGTACGCTAAGGAGCTCGGTGAACCTCTGTCGTGGGTAGTAGGGGTCCTGGTAACCGCCGTGACCCTTGAGGGGCTACAGGCCTTCAACCTGACTACATATGTGCCCATTCCCAGCCCCGTCCTAGTTGGCGTCATTGTAGGGATGGTCTTACACGAGCTCATGCATAGGAACGTCGCGAGGAGGTATGGGCTACTGTCGAGGTATGTCGTGAACACCCTAGGAGTCATAGTTAGCCTGCTAACGCTGCCCTTGCCCTTCAAAATTATAGCGCCAGGCTACACGAGCGTTTACGTCTTTGGCCCCCCAGGCCCAACGAAGAGGAGGGGGCTCCTCGAGTCAGTGGTCGCAGGCCCCTCTATCAACATGCTCCTCTCGTTCCTGGCCCTGGTAGCTGGCGTCATAGCTAGGGTAGGGGGAGCCTACGAGGCCTTTCTATGGCTTGTCCAGTTCGCCTGGGTTAACGCCTACCTGGCCTTCTTCAACCTATTGCCCTTGCCGCCCCTGGACGGCTCGAAGGTGTTCAGGCTCAGCGTAGTCCTCTGGGCCGTTCTGTTCATAGTATCGATAGCGCTCCTCGTGATAGCTTGGCTGCTCTGAGGGCAAGCGAATAAGAGGTTTTTAGCTTAGCCTGCTCACTAAAGGGTCGGTGATGGGTTATGGCCCTTAACGAGGCCCCTATCGAAGGCGACGGCAAGAGGAGGTGGATAGCCAAGATAATGAAGAGCGCCAAAAGCCAGCACAAGCTATGCCCTTACTATGACAAGAAGACCCAGGTCTGCTTCCTTAAGGTCACCATGTTCAGCCAGCAGGGCAAGTGCGACAGGGAGGGCAAGTTTGACGGCTGTCCGCTTTTCACACAGTTCCTTGAGAAGATATATGATGACTATACTTCAAAGAGGAAAGCGCTCCCAAACAGCTTCCAGGACATCGTTTGGAGCATAACCTCGCTCTGAGTCAGAAGTTCTCCAGGTCGTCCGACCCTATCTCCTCCCCCTCCCAGTACTCCTCCGGCTGCTCTAGGCCTTCTCCCTCCAGAAGCTCCGTCAGGTAGAAGTATCCCTGCCTGTCCATGGTGACTAGCTCCTTCCTCAGAAGGTCGCTGAGGGCGTAACGTATCTTGTCCTCGCTTGCGAGGCCCGAAAGGTAACGATGGAAGTCCTTAACTGACATACGTCCGTGGCGGCGTAACAGGTTCAGAAGGATCTCCTTGAGCTCATCCTCATTGGGGGCCGTATAAACAATTACATCATCGTCCTCATATATCCTTGAGAGGGACTCCCTCACGGGATCGCCGCTGCCACCGGCCTCGCTCATATAATTTCACCTTATTGAGCCAGGATTACCAAAACCTAAAAGTTGAACAGGGAGAGATTCAGGGGGTTATTAGTTACACAGTGTTTTCATAAATTATTATGACGAATTTGGGCAGGCCGACGCGCGCCTAAATAGGCTTTGCCCTAGTGAAACTAAAGGGACGTAGACTTGAAATGGAGCAAGGCGAGGGAAAGGGCCACGAAGGCCTCACTTATGAGCCAGGCGAAGGGACGCATAGACCTAGAGGAGTTCGTTGAGTGGCTCTGGGAGGACTTTGGCATAAGGGTCAGAAGGTCGTGGGACGACGTAATTAAGGCCGTGGTGAACTCTGACGAGATCCTCCCGCAGGACCTAGCGGCCTTCATGATAAGCATGGGGGTGGAGCCTGACGAGGGGGCCTGGGACGTCGTACCTGTCGCGAGAGGCCTGCGAGGCCCTGGGGAGCCTGAGAAGAGTGGTAGCAACTGAGAGGGGAGGCGCCCCGGCCTTCACCGAGTGGCACGCGCTCGAGGCCCTGAAGAGGATATCCCTTGGGGAGGCGGGGCGCCTCTCACTGAGCTCTGACCTTGGAATAGGGGAGGCCTCGGCGAGGACGCTGCTTGATAGGCTTGAGAGGGAGGGCCTGGTGGTCAGGACCAAAAGGGGCAGGTCGTTAACGGAGAAGGGCGCTGCCGTCCTGAAGGCTCTGACCTCCATTACAACCCTGAGGCCCTGCTCGCTCCCGCAGATTAAGGGGTTCGAGAGGTGCTTCCTTACGGTCCTACCGGCCAGGCCGCCTAGGGAGCTCACGGAGGTCTATGCCATCAGGGATGAACTGGTCGCAAGGGGGTGTAGGCTCTCCCTTATCGGTTTCCTGGAAGAGGGAGTTATCGACTTTCCTGGCATGCCGTGCGAGTTGAGGTCAACCATAGTAAGCTCGATAACCGTTGACAGCCCTTACAAAGAAGGCGCCTTGATAATAGTGCCTGAGGGCTGCTCACGCGAGCTCATGGGCGCTGTGATTCAGATCGCCTATAGGGACTGCAGCTCTGTTAACTCCCCGGTTTAACAAGGTCACTTGAGGAGGTCTGTTGGCCTAACGCTGGCCTTCATTACCTAGGGGGTTTGACTTGGGGCTTCTCGTCAACTGGGTCGGAAAGGCCAGTATTACGGACCCTCCTCTAGGAATTCGCCCCCAGGACAATGACAGCGCGGGGCCGGCTTGAGCAAGGCTAGCAAGGGCCAGAGCGAGGTCGACAGGGTCATAGAGAACGCGCTCAGGGGCAGAGGTGGTCCCAGGAGCAGGCTTGTCGACGCGATACTTGTGCTCCTTCTCTCAAGGCCTATGAGGTCCTCGGAGATAGGGGAGGTCCTGGGCAAGGAGGCCAAGTACATATCGAGCTATCTCTCGTACTGGAAGGACAGGGGGTACGTCGACTACGACCTGGGCCTATGGTACCTGACCCCCAAGGGTGAGGAGTACGCAAGACAGATCGCTGAGAGGGAGACGGATGAGAGGTTTAACGAGTTTGTGGCGCTGGCCCAGAAGATAGCTTCACGGTTAAACCAGACAAGAAATAACAAGGTGAGGGCCCCGCGCGCAGACGTTACAGACAAATCCCAGTCATTCATTGCAGAGTTTACAGAAAAACCAGACAAGAAACAACAAGGAAACAGGGCCTCCGTGGCCGCCTGCGTGCTGCAGTCCCTTAAGGACAGGCTCACGGACGAGGAGACAGAGGTCGTCATGGAGATGTTGTCACATTACACAATGTATGGCGTTACTTACATGTACATGGACCAGCTCGCGGAGAGGCTCAAGGCTGACTACGAGTGGCTTATCAGAAGGGTCAGGGACCTACAGAGCAAGGGTATAGTTTATATCTATACGGATCCGAGGCTTGGCATAAGGGTCGGCTTTTCTAAGGTCGCTAAGGAAGTACTAGCTATGTGCGGTCATGGTCGCTGAACAGTAAGACTACTATTACTACGGGCCCGAATTATTGCCCCGCTAGGGACCCCTCCGAGGAACCGCTACACATCTATTAGTAATACTGTTTGTATAATGGTTGGAGTATTACGCTACTTTCTCTATTCCGGGCCCAGCCTAGGGAGCCTCCAGGAGGTAGTAGTAGTTCTGAGCGTGTATACCGGGGAGTTAACATAGTGTCAATAAAAGGCCTCACTTCTTAAAAGCTTGGCCAACGATCAAAGTTAGGGGAGCTCGTGTCTCTAAGCGAGCCTGGGAAGGCAGCTAGGGATAAGCCTGAGGAGGACGACCTTGCCGTTCTCAGGGAGAGAATCAGGTACCTTACACAGCTTAACGCGACCCTTGAGAGGGACCTGGAGTTCTACAAACAGGAGCTTAACAAGCTGCTGGAGCCACCTTACATAGAGGCCATGGTCCTCGAACTTCTCCCCGACGGCCGCGCCGTGGTTAAGAGCTCCACGGGGCCCAACCTGGTGGTAAGGATCTCGGCTAACGTTGACGTGAGTAAGCTTCGTCCAGGCGCCTCAGTGGCCCTCAACAACAAGGGGTCCACAATAGTTGAGGTGCTGCCCTCCATCCACGACCCGCTGGTAGAGGCCATGGAGATAGAGGAGAGGCCCACTGTCACGTTCTCTGACGTCGGGGGCCTGGAGAACCAGATCAGGGAGCTCTACGAGGTCGTGGGCCTACCCCTGATAAAGCCGGAGCTGTTCGCCGATATAGGCGTGGAGCCGCCAAAGGGGGTCCTCCTCTACGGGCCCCCTGGCACAGGCAAGACGTTGCTCGCCAGGGCGCTCGCAGGTGAGGTCAAGGCGACGTTCATAAGGGTCGTCGCAAGCCAGTTCGTGAACAAGTTCATCGGCGAGGGGGCCAGGATAGTCAGGGAGGTCTTCAGGCTCGCGAGGGAGAGGAGGCCCTCGATAATATTCATCGATGAGATAGATGCCATAGGGGCCAGGAGGGTTGACATAGGCACCAGCGGCGACAGGGAGGTGCAGAGGACCATGCTTCAGCTGCTGGCCGAGCTGGACGGCTTTGACCCGCTCGAGGGGGTTAAGGTGGTGGCCGCCACCAACAGGATAGACCTCCTGGACCCGGCCCTCCTCAGGCCGGGCAGGTTCGACAGGCTCATAGAGGTACCTCTGCCTGACAAGAGGGGAAGGGTCGAGATACTGAGGATACACACGAGGAACATGAAGCTCAAGGACGTTGACCTGGAGGAGGTAGCCGCGCTCACCGAGGGGTTCTCGGGGGCTGAGCTAAAGGCGGTAGTCACAGAGGCCGGCTTCTTTGCCATAAGGGAGGGCATGAGCTACGTGACGCAGGAGCATTTCATAAAGGCCATCGACAAGGTAAGGAACAGGATAGAGAAGAGGAGGCAGCTCTTCGGCACACACATCTGACCCCCTCCCCCGCCCTTGAGGGACGAGAACAATTAGAGCGGTCATCACTCCATCATCGGTTCGGGCTCTTCTGTAGCGTGGAGGCTGTCGGGGCCGCTCCATAACTGATGTCGAGGAGTTACGTTCATAAAACTCTAGTTCTACAACCCGCCTCCCATAACTATCTAGAGGCAATGCTCCAAGCCTAGGCGGGTTGAGAGCAGATAGGGGCTCTGGTCATTAGGCCTGAGGGCTGCCCATAGCCCACGGGATCCGTCAGGTCCGTGAGCTAGGTGAAGGTCCCTGGTTGTAGCGAATGAACGTGAACTGATGAGAATGAGCGCGGGGGAGCAGACAGAGTTCTACGCGTCTGGTGGCCATGATTCTCGTGCGAGGCGTTGCTCGAGACGCTTGACAAAACATGACGCTAGGGATGCGGAGGGCCTTTGTCAACAGCGCCATGTTCAAGAAAAGTTCTTCTGAGGCAGCCCTAAAGGAGGAGCCGATCATTTATCGAGCCTGCACAAGGCTATTAAAGTCGCCGTCTAGGCTTCACATAAGGGTTTTATGGTAAGGACTCGCAGCAGGCTGTTGCTGGAGGTGCTTGAGGTCCTCTCCGCCCCTTACTCTGTGCTCTCAAGGCTCATGCCTCAGATGGCGGCCCTTGCCATTATAATAGCCATAACTGCCTACGTATTCATGTACTTCCAACACATCGACCTAGTGTCGGCAGTGTACGCATCTGTGGGCCTAGTGACTACTATTGGCCTTTATACCCCGCCATTAAGTGCTATGCCCAGCTCTGAGAAGCTGTTCCTGACCGTGCTGGTCTTGGCCTCAGTAGCGACCTACACTACCATAGTAATGAATATAGTCTCAACTATAACTAGGAGGACGGTATGGATTGACGCCAGGGCCAGGTGGAGGGCCTCACACGTGAAGGATCACGTAATAGTGCTTGGCGACATGCCTGAGGTGGCGACCGAGCTGGACAGGATGGGCGTTGAATACGTTATGGTTACAAACAACGAGTCCCTGGCCGCTAGCCTTCAGAACCACAGAGTGATAATAGGGAACCCCACAAGCGAGAGGGAGTTAAGGGCCGCTGGAGTAGAGTTTGCGGCAGTTGTCATAATAGCTCTGGACAACGATTCCGACTCGCTCACAGCCCTCATCAGGGTGAGGAAACTCAACCCGAAGGTCAGGACAGTAGTGCTGGTACACAACGAGGACCTCACAGATGTGTTCCTCGACGCTGGGGCGTCACAGGTGGTTAGGCTCAAGAGGTTCATAGGGAGGGCCCTGGCAGGCATGGCGCTTTCAGGCAACCTTGGCGGCGTGCTTTTAGAGTCCACCGAGGGCAGCAGCAAAGCGCTTCGCCAGGCGGGCTACGGCATTGGCTTCTTCAAGGTCGAGAAGGGCTCCAGGTGTGACGGCATGGCCTTAAAGGAGCTACCAAAGGGCGTCATACCCGTCCTGGTTGAGCGTAACGGGGTCTTTACGCCGTACTTCTCCACGGACTTCAAGCTCAAGGAGGGTGACGGCCTCGTGGTGCTGGGCGACCCAACTAAGTTCACCAAAATAAGGGAGCTATGCTCTGCAGGGGTTTCATAGGGACTTCCATGAATCTAAAGGGCTGGCTTCGTAGCTCTACTCTTGTAAACTTTACTCCCTCAGCCTTGACAGGAGGTCCTCAGCTATGGCCTGAGCCAAGGGTACTGGCACGGCCTCACCGACCATGTTGTACTGGGAGTCCTTGCCTCCCAGGAAGACGTGGTAGTCGGGAAAGCCCATGAGCCTGGCCTGCTCCCTGACTGTCAGGAGCCTGTCCTCGAAGGGGTGTATGAATCTGGAGGAGCCCATGACCGTTGGAGCGGGGCGGTCGGGGGCCAGCCTAATGTAGTTCCTGAACCTCCTGGAGCCTGCCCCCTCAAAGGTCACAAGCGACCTGCCCCACCTCAGCTTCGGCACTTTCCTCATCAGCTTCCTTGGAAGGGTCGCGGGCGCGTCGTGGTTTGGAGGCCAAGGCGCCCCTGGCTCAGGGAGCCCCTCAAGGGCCTCCATTACGGTCAGAGGCCTCCTCTTGGCGAGGTTCAGCTTCACGTTAGAAACGAAGACCCTCACCCTCTCGCTTGCCACCCCGTGCTCCTCTGACCTAACTATGTTGAAGTAGACCTCGTCATAGCCGCCCTTCCTGAGCTCATCCTCTATGACCTTCCTTATGGGACCCTCAGCGACGCCACTGACGTTCTCTATAACGAAAAACCTGGGCTTGAGCTCTACTATGAGCCTTATGGCGTGAAGGTAGAGCTGCCCTATGGGGTCCGTCAGTATCCTGTCAAGGGGATTTGGCATACGGTTCCTGTTAGTCGGCGTGAAGGGCTCGCAGGGCGGGCTGGCTATAACTACGTCAAAGTCCCCCCTGCCAAGGCCTGAGATCTCCCTTATCGTTCTCTCGCTCACGTCCTTTACGTCATCAGCTATGAGGTAGGCGTAGGGGAAGTTGGCCTTGTAGGTCTTGGCGACCGGCGGGTCGTTCTCAGCAGCTACAACGACGTTAAAGCCCGCGAGCTCAAAGCCCCTTGAGAACCCTCCTGCGCCCGAGAACAGGTCAGCGACCAAATAGCGTTGCCTCATCCTTCTTTATCTCCTCCTCAAGCCTCTTTATCCTTGCCTCAAGGGCCTTCACGTACTCGCTGTTGTTGTCAGGGACCAACAGGGAGCCGCACTTAGGACAGGTGAACTCGTACTCGAACGCGTAGTCAAAGGTGTACCTGGTGTGATCCTTAGGACATACATAGAACTCGTTGGAGAGCTCATAGTTCAGCCTGGCCTTGAGCTTCTCGAGGACCAGCTTCTTCCTCCTCAGCAGGGCCAGGTCGAGGTCCTTAGAGTCAAGGTACCAGTAATATCTAGTGGCGCCGGTCTCGGGGTGCTTGCCTCTGCGATAACTAGCTATGTGAAGGTCGTAGAATATCCTGAAGACCTTCCTCACGTCAGCCTGCTTGTAGCCCTTCATCGACTCCACCTCCTCGTCGCTTACCCCCTTCTCAGGGTCGACGGTGAGCAGGAGGTCAAAGAGGTCGTCAGCCATAGTCTCGTCTATGCCGGACTTTACTGCTAAGAGCCTTATCAGCTGCCTCAGCTCGTTAACCCTTTTCTGGTCCTCTTCGCTCAACTCTCTTCCCCCTCTCGGACGGCACTATTAGGGCCTTAGCGTCCGTATAGGTTAATAGCGTCTCCCTGCCCTTAAATAGCCTATCCAAGAATATCGCTAGTGCCGCTATCTCGCTGTGAGGTTGCCACCCGATGGCGACATTGTAGTCCGCCGCCCTATAGTAAAAGGGCTCTACCTTCTCGGCGCCTATAACTATGAGCTTGGGCGAGGGGGAGGACGCTATCTCGCCTATTACCTCGTCCACGGCGAGCCCATACATAGTGAGGTGTACGACTTCCCCTCCTGAGGACTTCCAGGCCTCAACGTAGTCGTGGCCGTTAACGCCGCACTCGAAGTTCATCCTGCCGCCCCAGAGGTCTGAGGCTTTGGCCAAGGACTTCCTCACGGCCTCGTCACAGACACCCTCGAGGACGAAGCCGTTAGCGCCGAACGCCCTGGCGACCAGGGCGGCGTGCGTAGTGACCCTCTTATCCCTTGCTGGCCTGTGGCCTAGCCTCAGGACATACACCTTCCCGTAAACCCTTGCCAGCGACTCTAAGCCTTGCATTCCTGAGCACCTCTGATACCAGGGCCTCAAGGTTTATTGCCTGCTTCGCTGACACTGGCACTATCGAGAAGGAGTCAGTGAACTTTGAGGCCAGCTCCTTCACAGCTGTGCTCACGGAGCTCATGACGTCAGGGCTTACCAGGTCTATCTTGTTGAGGGCAAATATAAGCGGCTTACCTATAGCGTTGAGCCTGACCAGGAGCTCAAGGCCTGAAAGCACCTTCTCCTTCACTACGTCAAGTGGGTCTGAGGAATCTACGACGAAAATCAGCACGTCTGACAACGCGGCCTCCTGAAGCGTTGAGTAAAATGACTCCACGATCTCAGGTGGCACGTCCCTCACAAAGCCTACCGTGTCAACAAACATCAGCCTGGCGCCGTTAACCTCGACGACCTTGTGCTTCGCGAAGAGCGTGGTGAAGTACTCGGGCCCAACCCTCTGCGACTCCCCGGTTAACGTGTTGAAAAGTGAGGTCTTGCCCGCAGAGGCGTAGCCAACTATGCCAACCACCACGACGCCCATCTCCTTCCTCTGCGCCTCCTGCATCGCAACCCTGTCCTTGAGCTCCTCAAGCTCCCTCCTTATTCGGGCAATCCTCGACGTTACGTGCCTCTCGTAGGCCTCGAAGGCGTACCTTCCAGGCCCCAGGAAGTCGACCTGCTCACCCATCTTGGCCCTCCTTATATACTCCCGTATCAGAGGCAGCTCGTGCCTGAGCCTCGCCATCTCTATCTGCAGCTTGGCCTCCTTGGAGCCCGCGTGCAGGGCGAAGATTTCAAGGATGACCATAACCCTGTCTATAACCCTCTTGTGGGAGGCCTTCTCAAGCCTGTATATTGACGAGGGCTCCAGGTAGCCATAGTAGATAATTGTGTCAGCCCCTACGGCCTCGGCCTCCTCAGCTAGCCTTCTCACGTACTCATCGCTTAGCCTTCTCCCAGCCTTAGCCCTCCTTATCACCTTAGCCACAGCGTAGCCCGCGCTCTCGGCTATGGCCAGGGCCTCCCGCTCATGAGCCAAGTACTCCTTTGCTAACACGAGCAGGGCCTTCCTGCTCCCCTGAACCTCCAAGACTAACCCTCATCCCTCCTTACGACCGCGACGTCGCCAAAGGTCAGCACGTCAGGCCCTCCCTTAGTCCCCTCAGCCTCTTCCTCCTCATACTCAACGGGCTGGAGGAGCTTTATCTTAAGCAGCTCCTCGATCCTCTTGGCAAGGTCTACGGTAGGCTTAACCTTGCCTCCCTCGATCCTCCTCACCAGGTCCTCGCTGACCCTCAGCTTCTGGGCCAGCACTGCAGTGGTCCAACCCCTCTCCTCCCTGGCCCTCCTTATCAGGTCAGGGTAATCGTCAACAACCTCTAACATCTCAGCCCTCTGCCTCCTGACCTTAGGTGCAGAGGTCACCTTCTGGGGCTTCTGGGGGACCGGCAAGGCCCTCCCGCTCTTAGTAAGCTTGGCGAAGCAGTCGTCACATACTATGACTTCAGCTCCCTCCAGCAGGACCCTGTGCCCGGCCCCCTTAATTGGGCGGCCGCAGACCTCGCAGTACAGGGTCAACTCAGGCCCTATTGTTGATAAGTCCCCGCGATTAATAACGGCTTTTCACGAGGACTCCTTGCCCTTCTGCCTCAGCATGCTGAGGCCAAGCTTCCTATAAGGACAGGTCGCGTAGCTCTTCTCGCACTTAACGACCTTTGACCTAACTATGTAGTTTTCGGTGACCTT
Source organism: Acidilobus sp. (assembly GCA_028276005.1). Taxonomy (GTDB): domain Archaea; phylum Thermoproteota; class Thermoprotei_A; order Sulfolobales; family Acidilobaceae; genus Acidilobus. Next base: position 1,736 of record JAPWTO010000004.1, on the reverse strand, counting down.
ACAGTAGGCTACATACGAGCCCCCCACATCATAGGTCTCGAAGAATTCGCAGCCCGAGGAAGGCCTGTAGTTGAGCTGGTATATGTCAAGGAAGTAGATCCTCTTTGGGAGCTGCTCAGAGCTAGCCAAGCCCTTACCCAAAGTTAAGGTAGTTCCGCCGAGGGAAAAAAGGAAGACGCCTAGTACTTTAAGCTATGATTACTCCTTGTACTCAGGCGGCAGGGCGTTTATCAGGTCGCGGACGGCCTGTATGCTCTTGTCGAGCCCCTTCTTCTCCTCCTCCGTGAGCGGCAACTCAATGATCTTCTCAACGCCTTTGCGGCCCAGGACCACCGGGACCTCCGCTATGACGTCCCTATAGCCGTACTCGCCGTTGAGGTAGACGCTCGCTATGAAGACCTTGTGCTGGTTCTTCTTTATGGACTCGGCCATCATGACCACGCCGGCAGCAGGGCCCCAGTTGCTACTGTAACCGCGCAGCTTGATTATCTCAGCCCCTGCCTGGACTGTCTGCTTAACTATTTCATCTATGTCGCTGGGCGACAGGAAGCTGGTCAGCGGGGCGCCCCCTATCGTGGATAGCCTTGGCGCTGGGAACATGTTCTCGCCATGCATGCCTAGGACGATCGGGTATATGGAGGCAGGGCTGATGCCGAGCTTAAGGGAGGCGTAGTAGGCTAGCCTGGGCGCGTCAAGCATGCCGCTGAAGCCTATGACCCTCTCCCTAGGCGCCTTGAGCTTCTTATACATGACATAGGTCATGGCATCTAATGGGTTGGTCGTCAAGATGACAGGCGCCTCGGGGGCGTACTTGCTTATGTTCTCAGCGACAACCTTGATCACGTCTGCGTTGATCCTGAGCAGGTCCTCACGGGTCTGACCAGCCTTCCTGGGGAAGCCTGCCGTCACTATGACTAGGTCAGAGCCCTCCATGTCCTTGTAGTCGGCCGAGCCGTAGGCCTTTACCGAGAGCCCCAGCGCGGAAGCCATGTGGTTCAGGTCGAGGGCTTCGCCCTTGACAGCGTTCTCCTTCTCCTTGATATCTATTAGCATTACGTCATCAAGCTCACGTATCAAAACCATGGCGGCCGTAGTAACTCCCACCCTGCCCGCGCCGCCCACTATCGTGATCATGCTCTCACACGTTACGAAAAGGCTGGCATGTTAGCTAAAACCCCTTATGAAGGCCGCGACCAATACGCTCATTGACTATGTCTCTGAGACCAGGTATAGCCCGTCCTCAATGACCTGGGCGCCCTCGGGTATCCTATCACTAACGACGAACTCTACCTTGTGCAGTGAGCCAAGGTCCTTAAGGTAAGGTGACAGTCTGCCGATGGTTATGTAGACCTTGCCCTTGATCGGCTCCGAGAGCTTAATTCCTCTCTGCTTCTTGAAGGACCAGATGGCGTTGTTAACTTTCATTACCAGCTCGGCGTCCCCGGCCAGCTTATCAGCCTCAACGCCTTCTATGAGCGGGCCTGGCAGCCTCTGGCTGTGGGCGCTTGTCCCGTAAAGCTTCCTGAAAATATAGTCAGTTATGAATGGCATTATGGGCGAGAGGAGAACCAGGATTGCCTTAAACGTCCTGTGAAGCGTGTACCATGCTGACTCCCTCTCCTCCTGAGGCCACTTGTCCGAGTAAGCCCTGTCCTTTACAAGCTCGACGTAGTGAGAGGCAAAGACGTTCCAGGCAAGCTCGTAAAGCTGGACAGCGGGCTCGTAAACGTCAAGTT
>JAPWTO010000033.1:0-9338 GCA_028276005.1 Acidilobus sp. | reverse complement strand
AGCGCCCTGGCTATGGCCACCTTCCTCCTGGTGCCCCCGCTCAGCTCCCTCGGGTACATGTCAAGGTACCTCGATATCCCTAGCCCCTCGGCCACCCTCCTGGCGGCCTCCCTAGCCTCAACGCCGTCAAGGCCGCTCAGCTCAAGGGGGAGGGTTATGTTCCTGAGCGCTGTCCTCCAGGGGAGCAGGGAGTCCCCCTGGGGCACCAGGGCTACGGAGCCCCTGACTATCACCTCGCCCGAGTCAGGCCTCAGGACCCCAGCTATTATCTTCAGGAGCGTGGTCTTCCCGACCCCGTTGGGCCCCACTATCACGTGCACCTCGCCGCGCCTCGCTGTGAGGCTCACAGAGTCGAGCACCCTGGCCCTGCCGAAGGACTTGCTGACGTTCCTCAGCTCTACGACTACTCCATCCACCTCCTTGACCACCTCTCAAGCGGGCCGAGGGCGGCCGCGTCTATGACTATCATTACCAGGACCAGCAGGAGAGACCAGGCCACGAAGGCAGCGTAGTCGTGAAGCTGGAAGAAGAGGTAGAGGCCGTACCCTATGCCGCCTGCGGTGCCGAAGGCCTCGGCCACAGGTGAGACTATGAGCGCCACCCCTATGGCTGACCTTGAGCCCGATATGAAGTAGGGCACGGAGGCCGGCAGGTCTATGTAGGCCATCCTCCTCACCCCTCTGAGCCTGAGGGCTGCGGCCAGGTCGCCGAACCGCGCCCTGGAGGCCTTGAGGCCCTCTATGAGCGACGTCATGAGCGGGGGGAAGGCGGAGAGGCCGCTGACAAGTATTGGGACAGCCCTGCTCGAGAACCCCAGCAGGATCAGCAGGGCGAGGCTCCAGGCCACTGGGGTCACGCTGTGGAGCACCTCCCTGAAGGACTCGACCACGGGCTCCCCGAGGCCCCCTAGCTCATAGATCGCCAGGCCCAGGATGGCCAGGGAGGCGGCGACACCGTAGCCTCCCACGGCGTCAATGAGGGTCAGCGCCACTGCGCCCAGGGCTGGCCCTGGGTGGCCTGCCAGGTAAGTTATCGCGGGGGCGGGGCCGGGTATCAGGTTGCCTGAGGCCCACGAGGCCAGCTGCCACGCGAGGCCAACTATGACAGCCGCGAGCAGGTAGCCTGCGGCCCTGGAGGCCCTCAAGGGCTTAGCCCCAGGTCGCTACACGTTAGAACCCTGGAGGTATTAGGCATTGAGCTGAGGAAGCCAGCCTTGACCAGGTACTGCCACTCGGAGACGAGCTCCTGGTAGCCCTGCTGGGTTATGCAGGGGGAGGAAGGGGTGTCATTTGTCATGGCCCAGACGAGCGGGGCGGCCTGTGGGGGCACGTTGTAGAGCCTCTCGAGGGCTATCACGGCCAGGGTCTCGTTGTGGTCCCAGGCGTAGGCCGCCTCCGCGTGGAGCCTCAGGACCTTGAGCAGGAGGGGCCTGTCGTTGACGACCTTTGAGGTCGCTACCCACACCAGGAACGGGGCTGTGGGCTCACCAGTCATGTTCTGCCAGAGCTGCTGGAATGTGGTGAGGACCCTCATGTGGTACTGCGTCTGGGCTATCGCCAGCATGGGCTGCCATATGACGCCCGCCTGGGCTGAGCCGGTCGCGACTGCGTCTATCACCTCACCTGGGGCCACGTTTATGACGTGAATCACGTTGGGCCCCGTCCCATTTGTTGACACAGTGAGGTTGTAGAGGGCCTTCATCATGACCTCGAAGAGGTAGTAGGTGCCCGTGCCCACCGGTATAGCGACGGTCTTGCCGCCCAGCTGGGCCGGCGAGGTTATGGTTGAGTTGGCGGGCACGATTATGGCCTGGAAGAGCGGGTAGTCTAGGGCTATGACGTAGGTGTCGTTGCTGTTAAGGATTGCGAGCCCGGCCAGGTCGGCCGGGATTATAGCTACCTCGACCTCCCCCTTCATGAGGGCGTCGTAGAGAGAGGGCGTGAGGGAGAAGGCGACGTAGTCGACCTTAACCGAGACGTTGGATATCGAGGGGTCAGCCCTGTAGGAGTCAAAGGCTGAGGAGCCCACGGCTATGCTGCCTATGATGACCGTGGGGGGCCTGCTGGCCGTGAGGGCGACGTAGGCGCCAGCCACCACGACCATCACTATTACGACGGCCAGGACCGCGACCCACAGGGGCCTCATGTAACCACCTAGAAGTGGTGTAAAGGGCTTGGGTTAAAAGCTTCATCAGGGGCCTCAACGCTTGCAGGTCATGCCGTCAGCCCGCAGGCCTGGGTCGCGGACTGGGCGATAAGAGGGCAACAATGCCTCATGACTCGCCCTGCCCGCCGAAGAGACCATAGTCGTCAACTATGACCACCTTTTCCCTGAGGGCCTCACGCCACCAGGGCTTGCCGAGGGCCTTCCTCGCCTCCTCGGGGGTCCAGCATATCGCCTCAAGCCTTGGGGGCGCGTCGCTCAGCTCAACGCACCTGGTCACGAACTCCCTGTCCCTGAAGCGCTCAGAGACCACTATTACGTCGACATCGCTCCACAGGTTAAAGTCACCTCTCGCGTAGGAGCCGTAGAGCGCCATGCTGAGCCTGCCGAGCCTCGCCCTCAGCCTGGAGGCGTACTCCCTGAGCTCGCCTATGACCCTCTCCCTCTCGGCCCTCCTGGCCCTTATTATGTCATCTAGCGACATGGAGAGCAACCCTTCACCCAGCTGATAATGAGGCCGGCGCAGCTGAGGGCCTCAGCAGCCTCCTCCCTGGTGAACCTCTCAAAGGGCGCCCCCTCCACCAGGGCGTCAGGGTAGCGGGCTGTGGAGTACATCTTGTCCAAGTAACCAACGCAGAACCTCAGCCTGTCGCTGACGTTGCCGCAGGGCTCGGCCAGGTCGTTGAAGAGGGCCACCAGGTTGTGGCCGAAGGCGGGCCTGCCCATGGCCCTGAGCATGGCCTTAATAGCCAGCTCGGCGGCCTGCTGGGCCTTGAAGCAGGCCCATGAGTAGCTGCCGAAGCCCATGTCGGCCTCTATAGACCTCAGGGTGTGCTCAGCCTGTCTCATCCACCTTTGGTACTCGTCGCAGTCCAGGGGCTGCGTCATTCCGCCTTAGGCTGGGCGGCCAAGGCTTATAATAAAGAAGCCAAGGCCTGGCAAAAGAAAAGGACTAGGCCTTAAGCTCAGGTCAGGCTCACTTCGGCCTCCAGCCTAGCGCGTAGGCTATGCCAGTGCCCAGGCCCGCCACGGCCAGGTTAATGGCCAGGGCTATCATGCCTATGAAGAACAGGTGCCCGAACAGCGGGTAGAGGGTTGTCTTGATCGGGCCAAAGTGGTTGGCATACACGAGCAACAGGATGCCAGACAGCATGCCGGCCGCCCAGCCAGCCATGAGGGAGTACTTCTCCATCTTCCTGGTGAGGAGCCCGAGGAACACGGGGGGCAGCGTCTGCAGTATTATGATCCCTCCCGTGAGCTGGAGCTGTATCGCGTAGGTCAGCGGGGTGGCGAAGACGAAGCCGAGGGCGAGGAACTTGAAGGCCACGGAGGCCTCCTGGCCGGCACGAGGAGGAGCGCCAGCATGGCTGCAGAGGCCAGCAGCATGGCGAGCCCTGCGTAAAGCGTCGCATCGCCTCCCCTGAGGCCGATGGCCTCCGCCAAGGCCCCCAGGAGGAGGGCCACGGCGCCCAGGCCCCCGAGGACAGCGGTGGCCAGCGTCATTAGGTCGTCCCTGTCCACGCCCTTCGCCCCAGGGCCCCTGGCGGGCGAGGTTAAAGACCTGGGCCCAGGTAAGCTTACGTTAAGGAGTCTGAGGCCAGTGGCCTAGCGCCCTTGCTGAGTACATGAACGGGAGCATAGTCGTCTTCTTTGAGGAGACAGAGAATCTACCTGGCAAAGATGATAGAGCTACATCCTATTATATTGTGGTAAAGAAAGCTGCAAAACTGCGGTCATCATCTTAGTTGTCCTAGGACGATCTTTTGTAGCAAGAAGCTACCTATTGATAGTTAAGTCTTAAGCCTTATATTCGATTAACGAAAGTATGTAATCTAAGCCATCGTCTATGTTGACCTTATCTTTAGGTAGCCGATCAACCTCGTCCAAGCTCCTGTACCTGATTACCTGTGCCTCTTTCGCCCTCAGGTTATCCTTAGCGTACACGGGGACTCCGAGGGCCGCCGCTAACCTCATAGACCCTGACGAGGGGTCATCAGTATCGTGGAAGAAGACGAACGCCTTACACTCTGAGAGCTCCCTGATCAGCTCGTCATGCGGTATGTAGTCTTTCATAACCACCTTCACGTTGAAGAGCCTTAGCAAAGAATACCTTAACTTTATGAGCCTTCTGACGTTCTTTGACGACACCAGGGAAGTACCACATATGACATCTAGAGGACGACCTAGAATCTTCCTGCACTTGTCCTTAATGAAATTATCGTCAAACATCACGTAATTAAAGCTCATAACCAGCTTTTTCCTCCCCTTTAGCTTCCTGATCCGGTCAAAGTGCTTAAACCGACGCCAGAAGCCGAAAGAGCAGTAATCATACGTTTTCTTAGACTCTGGAAGCTCTATCTCGTATGCTATGTGAGGCACGTAGTACCAGGGAATCCCTGAGAAGTCTAAGCCATAATGTGATGGCACCCCGTGATAAAGATAAGTTAAGTCGCCTCTGGGTTTATGAGGCATCTTCGAGTGAACCTCTACGTAGGAGTTTCTTGGCAATTCTTCTAGCTTCTTGATCTTATTGCGCAAGGAGAGCCCCTCCTCGAACTCCACTAAGACGAGGTCGTCCTCGTCCTCCTCCCGCGGTAGCCCCTCCACGACGTTAAAGCCCCTCTTCCTCAGCCTATAGATCAGGTGCCTGGCGTACTCCGTGATCCCGTCGCCCTCAAGGTTGGGGTGGTAGACGTAGATAATGCTCACAGACCTCCTGCTCTCGGCCTTCCTGTTGTGGAAGACCAGAACGCTCCCCTCTTCGTTGGTCAGCCTGAAGCTGTTGCCTAATAACTTTATGTAGTCCTCCTTCGCCTCCAGGGCGTCTTCGCTCAGTAAGAACAGGTAGAGCCTGGCGTTAGGCTTTGATATCCTGGCAAGCTCGGCAGAGGCCTCGCTGGGGAGCCTTTTACTCGAGTTCATGAAAAGCGCTACCACGTCGAACAGGGAGTGGGGAAACCTGACCTCGCTTAGGTTTGCCTTAATGTACTTTATCCTCCAGTAGAGGGGCAGGTCATAGACCTCGTCCGTTTCACCTAGCGCCACGACCTTAGAACTTAGGTTACCTATAACGTTCAGCGCAGAACTTAACTCCTTACTTACGTTCAGCAGCAGAACCCGCCTGTTAGCGAGCGAGTTAGCGTTGCTCTTTAGGAAGGCCTCAGCGTTACCTACCAGCTTCTTCTCGTAGTTATCAGGCATCTTTCTCACCTTGACAGCTTTAGCTGAAGCGATACCCTCATCTAGTTGTAATACAGAACTTGTTTTAAGCCTTACATCTGCAAAGTCATATGCTATGTAATAACATGAGGATGGCTTTGTAACCGTTCAGGTTCATTACGATTGATACGGCGAAGGCGTTAGAATATGGAAATAAGAAAGGTTCTACTTTACGATTCCGTTAAACCTTCACGCTCGAATTTAAAGCAGGAGGTGTTGCACGTGAAAACGCCGGTGCGCTATCACTGAAAGAGGCGACTTGCACAACAAGGGTTAAAGGTCAGCACGTCCTACCTGCTTTAATTCTCTCAAGTAAACTGGCTTGTGGGGCTACTACATTGAAAATAGCGATAATTCACTCGTTCTTTGAGGAGGCCGGCGGGGGCGAGAAGCTAGCGCTGGAGATGCGTAGGGCCCTGAGGGAGCTGGGCCACGAGGCTGACCTCTACACGGCCTATATTGATGAGAACGTATGGAGAGTGCTGAGCGATGGCATGAAGGATGCTACAAGGCCTATCGTGCTTGGCGAACCTAGGCTTGCCAGGCTCCTGAGGCGTAGTGGGCGCTTCGTCTACTACAGGAGGCTCGTAATAGTGGACCACCTGGCGGGGTTAGCCAGGAGGTTCAGGGACAAATACGACCTTATAATTGAGACACGGAGCAGCATACCACTTAAGTGGGCTGACGTCTCTTACGTCCATTTTCCAGCCATGCTAGATCTCATGAAGATCCAGGGCAAAAGGACGGGGTTCCCATGGAGACTTTACAACTGGCTTACTATCAGTAAAGCGAAGTCAATGACCGATATCTCAAAGCCAGTTATGACCAACAGCAACTGGACGGCTGAGCGTGTGAGGTGGGTGTACGGAAGCCAGAGGATCTACGTTGTTCACCCCCCGGTTAACATAGAGGAGTTCTCGTCAATAGGTGGGGACAGGGGGAGGGTGGTGCTAACGGTAAGCAGAATAGGATGGGGTAAGAAGGTCGCTGAGATCCCAGAGATCGCCAGGCTCGTGCCTGAGGCCGAGTTCTACCTCATTGGAGCCACGAACGTTGAGTCGGGCCCTGTCATGAAGGTCCTCAGGGAGAGGGCTGAGGGGCTGAGGAACTTCCACCTTGAGACTGACGCGCCCAGGAAGAGGATAATTGAGCTGATGTCGCAGGCGTCGATATACCTTCACCCTCCCTTCGCCGAGCACTTCGGTATAGCGATTGCCGAGGCCGCTGCTGCAGGGCTAGCGCCAGTGGTCTACAGGGACGGGGGAGGCTGGACGGACATAACCTCAAGGGTTGACCAGGGCCTTGGGTACACCAGCGTTGAGGAGGCTGCTCATATCATTAGGTCGTTACTTAACGACCCTGGGAGGCTCAGGGCCCTCTCAGCTAGGGCCAGGGAGGTGGCCAAGAGGTTCAGCTACGAGGCCTTCAGGGCGAGGGTTAATGAGGTTATCAGGCTGCTGGCTGCGAAGGGGCCTTAAATAAGCCTGCCTAAAAGTTTATAGATATGCTCCTTAAGAAATTTGACGTACCCAAGAACTAGTGACGCAAAGATGAATGGCGGCGTTAAGCGCCTGGAGAGCCTCTTGGCGATACACCAGCGCTCCCGCCATACCGAGGGTTTAAGCCTGAGCTCTGAGGACAGCCCCTTAAGCTCGGCCAGCGGGATGAGCCTTAGCTCTGACATTTGAAGGGGCTTTGAACACACGTAAACGTTAAGCCCTCCCCTAAACAGCTCAGACCCTATTATGTCGTATGCTTTGTTAAAATGCAAGAAGGTACTTAATCAGCCTTGTGTAGGCCTTAGGACCCCTGCCTGGAAAGTGAGTAGAAGTGCCGCCTCTGTGAACCTTGTAAAGGGTTAACTTCTCGTCTGTGAGGTAGAAAAAGACGTCAGATCTCGGCGATGCCGCGATGACGAAGCTGTCTATGCTTGAGGCCTTAAGTCTAACCTTAGGTGACTACTTAACTATAGTGGCTACCTCCTTGATCATGCTGTGGTCTAGGCCCTGGCTAGCTCCTGAGGCTATGATAATCCCACTTTTCTTGAAAGTGGCCAAAGCCAGGCATGAGCTTGAAAACCTCACTAAGGTCACTACCTCTCTGACCCTGCTGACGCCAATGATGCTGTAAGTGACCTTAGTGTGATCCTTTGGGGGTCTTCAACATCTTCCTATAGGAGTTATCGGCTGAGCAGCCGTCATTATGTAGGTCTAGGGCAGCTGTCTTAGGGGTTGACGGACCTTTAAAGACGCGTTGTGCTAGTAGGCCTATGACCTTTTAAGGTACCTTAACAGCTTAAGGTCTGGAGAGGTCTTGAGGATAGCGCTGGTCCACGCCTTCTTTGACGACGCTGGCGGGAACGAGAGGCTGGCCCTAGAGATGTACAGGGCCCTGAGGGAGCTGGGCCACGAGGTCAACCTCTACACGGCCCACGTAAACGAGAGGGCCTGGGAAGTTCTGACGAGCGGCATGAAGGACGTCCCGAGGCCCGTGGTCCTGGGCGAGCCCCTTGTAACCAGGCTCCTCAGGCCCACCGGCAGGCTGGTGAGGTACAGGAGGCTCGTGGCGGCCTCAGCCCTCGCTGGGCGCTTCGCCAGGCAGGGGCGAGGCCATGACATAGTGATTGAGACCCAGACCAATGTTCCCATGCCCTGGGCCGACGCCTCCTACATTCACTTCCCCGCCCTCATAGACTACGTTACTCTTCAGGCAAGAGGGGGGCTCGCCAGGAGGCTTTACGACTGGCTGATATCAAGGGAGGCCAGGAGGGTCGGGCGCGGGGGCTCCCTGGTCATGACTAACAGCTCCTGGACAGCTGGGTACATAAGGAGGGCCTACGGCGAGCTGAGGATTGAGGTCGTTCACCCCCCGGTTAACGTAGAGGAGCTCCTGCCGCTGGGAGGGGACAGGGGCAAAATCGTGCTTACCGTCAGCAGGATATCGCCTGAGAAGAGGCTCACGGCCATAGCTGAGGTGGCAAGGCTCGTGCCCGAGGCCGAGTTCTACCTGGTCGGCAGCACCAGCGTGTACTCGGGGCCCGTGCTGAGGGAGATCAGGGAGAGGGCTGAGGGGCTGAGGAACTTCCACCTTGAGACTGACGCGCCCAGGAAGAGGATAATTGAGCTGATGTCGCAGGCGTCGATATACCTTCACCCTCCCTTCGCCGAGCACTTCGGTATAGCGATTGCCGAGGCCGCTGCTGCAGGGCTAGCGCCAGTGGTCTACAGGGACGGGGGAGGCTGGACGGACATAACCTCAAGGGTTGACCAGGGCCTTGGGTACACCAGCGTTGAGGAGGCTGCTCATATCATTAGGTCGTTACTTAACGACCCTGGGAGGCTCAGGGCCCTCTCAGCTAGGGCCAGGGAGGTGGCCAAGGGGTTCAGCTACGAGGCCTTCAGGGCGAGGGTTGATGAGGTAATCAGGCTGCTGACGGCAAAGGGGCCTTAGGCGCTTCCTCAGGCGGCTGGGGGCAGCGACATATTATGTTGGCAGCACGCGAGGGCAGGCAGGACGAGCCCACATGGGCAGACCTCAAGGCCTTATGCCCGCGTTAGGTCCCAGGGTTAGCTGCTGAAGCGACTATGGCGCCTTGAAGGCCTCCTGCTGTGGCCGAGCGGCGTCGGCGACCACGGCGCAGGGACCTCAGCTGAGCTCAGGCGCTAAGGCCAGGGGCAGGGCGACTGGCCAGGCAATATAGTTCAGCACATGACCCGCTGGGGCTAAGCCGTAGCGCCGCCTGGTGACCCAGGGTCATACGGGGCCTACACACCCCTGGTCGAATGACACTTATAAGCAAGTGAAAAAGTTTTTTAGGCTACAAGTTCGCTTGGGTATTGAAGTACCACATGAGGTGGTCTAAGTGAATAGGATAGGAAAGCTGGCCCTCGTGGCGGGCATACTGGCTATAGCCCTGGCAGTCCCCATAGCGGCAGCCAACGTGATATACCTCTACA
>JAPWTO010000032.1:0-9456 GCA_028276005.1 Acidilobus sp. | reverse complement strand
ACAGGGTTCCCGAGGAGCCCGAGCTTGAGGCCCTTTACGACAGGTTCCTCTTTAGGCAGAACGTGAAGCCCCTGGACGAGGAGGCCTGGGAGAGCCTCATCGACGCGGCCTGGAAGCTTGAGATGGGCAACGTAGAGAGGCCCCCTAAGGTGATGGGTATGGAGGACCTCAGGATGCTCAACTCGCTTCTGTTCAAGGTTGACCTAACTCCCGTCAAGAACAAGCTCCTGAGGCTCTTCATGATAATGAATGAGAAGGAGTTGAACATAAGCGATAGGAGGAAGGGGAAGATCCTGAAGGCTGTGGCTGCGCACGCGTTGCTTAACGGGAGGCTTCAAGCCACGGAGTCCGACCTAGTGATCCTAAAGTACACAGTGCCGAGAGACGTAGATGACTTCGACAAGGTGAATACTATACTTATTGAGGAGCTGAAGACAAAGGAGAGGATACTCAGGGAGCTTGAGGAGATAGCGGCCAACGTTAGGGTCTCGGAGAGGTCGGTCGCCCAGCTTGAGGCCTTCGATCCGAGGCTCCTTGACATATATAAGAACCTCAAGGTCGCAAAGGGCAAGATACAGAGCCTCGTCCAGGACGTTGAGGACGAGGAGATCAGGAGGAAGGCAGAGGAGGTCAATGAGCTGATAGAGAACCTGACCCAAGAGATAATGATAAAGCTCAACATGTGAGGTAGCGGCTTTGGAGGACCCTGTTAGCAAGGGCCAGAAGCGTCCCGTAAGCGTTTTCCCAGAGATAGGGCCCATTGACGAGGTCAGGATGTATAGAGGCGAGAAGATCCTTTCAATAGCTAAGAGGATAGCGGAGCGGGGGCTTGACCCCAGGCTAAACGCACTGCTGGCCCTCGACGTCTTCTACACCTATTACCTGCCCGTCCCGTTTGTTGAGAGCCAGGGGGAGTCAGACGACGAAGACACGGCCTTTAGGAGGGCCGTGATCTCGGCCATGGTCAGAAGCGAGAACGTTTGGAGGGCAAAGACTTACACCACCGCTGACAGCCTGACCAGCGTGGTGGCCGCCGCGTCCTTCATAGAGAGGCTCAGCAGGCTCCTGCCCCCCTCAGAAGGGGGGCAACATGGCAGGGAGTCCAGGGAGCAGGAGGAGCAGGGCAAGGGACCCGAGGCAGGCCAGCCCAGCGTAGAGGAGGCGGCCCAGAGGGCTGCCGAGGCCGCAATGAAGGACGCCGAGATGGCCAAGAAGATAAAGATGGTAGCCGAGAGGCTCGGAGCCGGCCGCGGCAGTGTGTTCTCCCTGGAGAGCTCGGCCGAGCTGGTCCTAAAGCTCGCCAGGGAGACCGACGTGGCGAGGATACTTGAGAAGATAGAGGGGCTTAAGCTGCCGACGGCCTGGGGGCGTGGGTCGACGAAGTTCTCCAAGGGCTGGATATCAGGGCTTGAGTACGGAGGGGACTTCGAGAGGATACACTACAGCCAGCTAGCGCTGCCTGACGACCTGTTTTACGCGGACCTGGCCAACGGGAGGCTGCTGCTCTACCAGAAGGAGCTGCCCGCCACAAGGGGGCCCATATACGTCCTCCTTGACAAGAGCGGAAGCATGGTGGGGTCGAAGATAGACTGGGCCCGCGCCGTCACGGTAGCTCTCTTCAAAAAGGCTGTTGATGAGGGCCGTACCTTTGTGGTGAGGTTCTTCGACTCAATACCGTATAGCATGATGATGGTCAAAGGGAGCTCGAAGCCTAATGACGTGCTTAGGGTGCTTTCATATTTAGCGAGGGTCAGGGCCGGCGGCGGCACCGATATAACTAGGGCGATATCAGCGGCCGTCGAGGACATAGGGAAGCTCAAGCTGGGCGGCCGTGAGAGGCTAAGCGACGTGGTGCTGATAACGGACGGCGAGGACAGGCTTAGCCCTGAGGTCCTTCAGAGGATGCTTAAAGCCGCGAACGCGCGCCTGCACTCGGTCATGATACAGGGCCATAACACCTTCCTTCAGCAGGTCTCATATAGGTACCTGGCAGTTAGAAAGCTCGAGAGGCACGAGGCGCTGGAGGTAGTTGACTTCGCCTAGGGCGGCTCAACCCCATAGGCCCTGACCACAGCATCCAAGTTTATACGCCTCAGGACCCTTTCAGGGTCAGGCGCTCCCCTCAGAGCTTCCTCCTCGGCAGCCGCTAGGTCCCAGGGCCTCAGGGCCCTTGGGAGCTCAACCCCTGGGAAGTCGCTTTCGACCATAAAGCCATCGCCGTACTTTACGGCCTCAGCTATTACGGCGGCCCTGCCGGGGACCGTCACTGAGTAGCCCAAGGACAGGGCCTCCCTGACCATGCTGGGCTTCGCGTGGTGAAACACTGTAGAGGGCGACGGCTTTATCCCAAGCCTAGAGAGGGCCCTATGAGTTAAGCTAACGGTCTCAGGCCCTACGTCTTCGAGGTGCAGGTGGACTGCGCACCCTAGCTCCTGAGCCCTCAACACTGCTTCCTCCAGTATTAGCTCAGAGACCAGCACCCTGTCAGCGATAGTCCTATAATGTTGACGTCCGATCTCGCCAATTCCGTCAAGCCTCCCTGACCTGCAAAGGGACGTTATGTAGTCAAGGACCTTTAGGCCCAGGTTGAGCACCTCAGACGATCTAAGGCCGGAGTCCACAAGCTTATCCACGTCAGCAGGGTGAAAGCCGGCTATGCAGGCGACCTTAAGTCCTGCCTCCCTGACCTCCCTGCAGGCGCTCTCGTGATACCTGAGGACATCCCTGTAGGCGACCTCGGCGTTAGTGATATCAAGACCGTAGTCCCAGGGGGAGACAGGGACCAGGGCTATGAACCAGCCTCCTGACCTGAGAAACCTCTCGGCCAGCTCACGCGCTCTCAGGCCTCTTAAGGGATTTACGTGAGCGTGGCCATCAGCTATCATCAAGCAGGCCCTCTTGCTCTTATATGGCAAGAGGTTAAGGGCAAAGCGGTAGGGACTCGTGGGCTGCGACCCCAAGGAGCTCGCTGCAACGGGCGCTGTAGAGCTGCTGAAGGAGGTCTTGGCTAAGAAGGAGGGCCCTATAGGCGTCGGTGCGGGGGGCACCGTACGCGTCTTCATAAGGAAGGCTGCAGACCTCCTGAGGGGCCGTAGGGTTGTTAGCGCTAGCTCGTCGACTTCCATAGAGCTCTCATCCTTGGGTGTGGACGTTGTCTCGTTCCCCGCTGGAAGCCCCTTGCTGGAGATCTACGTGGACGGCGCAGATGAGGTGTCGCCGACGGGCGACCTGATCAAGGGAAGGGGAGGCGCCCTGCTCGGCGAGAAGGTGCTGGCCTACTTCAGCCGCCTCAACGTCTTCATAGTGGGTGAGGACAAGCTCGTCTCAAGGCTCGGCGAGAAGGGGCCTGTGCCCCTAGAGGTGGTGCCGGAGGCCTATCCTTACGTGATTGAGGGCCTGAGGCGCATGGGCTTCAAGGCCTCACCCAGGACCTCCCAGGGCAAGCTAGGCCCGCTGGTCAGCGACTGGAGAGGCTTCATAGTGGATGTCGATACGGGCCCTATGGAAGACCCTGAGGCAGTTAATGAGGTCCTCAGGGGCGTGCCAGGCATTGTCGAGACCGGAATATTTTTGGGCTATGCGGACTACGTGGTAGTAGGAAGGGAGAAGGAGTGCAAATATGACGTACTCAGGTTCAGAAGGAGAGCGAAGGCCCCCGATTTATGACATATCTTTAGCTATAGCCTCTCCCCTTGAGCTAGAAAGGCCGCCAACGGACGTTATGGCTGAGGCCAGGGAGCTAGCGCTTTCCTCCAGGTTCGTCAAGGTTCGGTCAGGGAAACTCGAGGTCTGGGTTTACCTTGGGCCGAAAGAGGACCACTTGCTGGTCACTGCAGGCCATCCAAAAGGGCCGGGGAAGGCTGCTGAGGAGCCCGTTTACTGCAGCTGTGAGGCCTTCCAACTGAGATTCATCTCTGAGGAGAGGTCTTTAGCGTGTAAGCACATACACGCCTTAAGGCTTGTACTCAGAGGGCTGGCGCCGCACACCGAGGTTGAGCTGAAGGACCCTGGCCAACTGGCCGAGATAATCAACGAGGTCATAGACGTTGGGAGGAGCATCACCTTAAGAAAGGCCCTGTCGGGCTTAGTGAACGATAGCCCTAGCTAATACTACAGCCGCGGCGGTGGCCGCCGAAATTATGACAAGGGCGGTAGGGGATATCTCGACCTTGCTGTGGAAGTTCTCATAGAATGCCACAAGGCCAGCAGCTGCAAGCGGTCCCGACTCCTTCCTCTTCCTGGCCTTCTTCTCTGACTTCTCTCGCTCAGGCACGGTTTTAGCACTCAGTCTTATAATGCCCTAGGGGCAATTTTAGCTTTCTGGAGAAGGCTTGGACGTCAGGTGTCTACAGGAGGTTATGAGGAAGGAGTACTTTGACAGGGACAGACAAAGAGGCCTTTTCCAGACCTTCGCCTGGCTGGTCGAGGAGGTAGGGGAGCTAGGCGAGGCGCTGCTTAAGAGGGGGGCCGACGGGGTCGCTGAGGAGCTGGCCGATGTCATCGCTTGGACGTTAAGCCTCGCAAACCTAGTAGGCATAGATGTTGAGAAGGCCCTGGAGGCCAAATACGGCGAGGTCCTGGCTAGGCATAGTTGCTAACGGACCTAATGGCGCTAACTATCCCACGAAGCATCACGGGGGCCCTCTCTACGATCGTCCCGTTTACTATGCCATCAGCGCCTGACTCAATTATCCTGACAGCGTCCTCCGGCGTGTTTATGCCGCCGCCAACTATGAGGAGGCCGTCATAGCCATACTCGTTCAGGGCCTTCCTCACGGCCTTTACGGCGTCAGGGGGCACGGGCCTTGGAGCCCCGCTTCCTGCTTCAAGGTATATCACGTTGACCCCCATCATGGCGCCGGCTAGTGAGTAGGCGGCTACCAGGTCAGGTCTATCATATGGTATGGGCCTTGCTCTCCCCACGTAGCCGGCGGCCCCTCCATGGCCAACTATTACATATGCCGTGGGTATAACCTCAAGCCCCATCTTGAGCACTATAGGGGCCGCCTGCGCCTGAACCCCCGTTATGTAGTATGGATCGTCGCTGTTAAGGAGAGTCATGAAGAAGACGGCGTCAGCTTGGGGCGTGAGCCCATTGATGTTGCTCGGGAAGAGGATAACGGGAAGGCCTGACCTCTTGGCGGCCCTCACCACATCTGACAGCCTGGGCTCATAGACCCCTAAAGAACCTCCCACTAATATAGCCGAGGACTCCGCCTCGGCAGCCATCCTGGCTATGACCTCAGCGTCGTCAGGCGTCGACTTCTCAGGATCTATGAGGGTTAGGTGGAGCTTCCTCCTCTCCCTCTCAGACAACAACGACGTTAATACTCTCCCTGGCCTCAAGCTCTCTATCCTCTGCAGGCTTGCTTACGATGAGTTATGAGGGGGTTAAAAGTTACTGGTCTTCCTCAGGACCTTCCTCGCCTCTCTCCTCCGTAGGCCCCTCGGCCTCCTCGCCCTCCGGCTCCTGGTATGGCTTGGAGCACTCGTCCAGGCGGCCCTCGTAGGCTAGGTCCGAGATCCTGTTATATACGTCTACCCTGTCGTAGACTGCTGGGACCTCAAGCTCACAGTAGAGGTGACATGTCCCGCACCTGGCTATCGCCAGCTTGCGGTCCGCGGAGTCTAGCTTCTTGAAATCTATTGTCAGCGTCATGGCGCCGCAGCGGGGGCACTGGAAGTACCTTGAGGGCCTGCGGACCCTCTTCACCTGCTTAATTCTCTTCCTCCTTCTCCTCGCCAAACCTTCTCCCTTAGCCCCTAACGACGTTGAAGTTTAATAACTTAATAGGTTAGCTCGGCGAAGTCTCTGAAGACCATTATTACGCCGTGAAGTAGGCTGGGAAGCCTTCTGGTGAGGGAGTGGTGCGGCGGCCGGGATTTGAACCCGGGACCTCCGGCGTGGCAGGCCGGCGTCCTAGTCCAGGCTAGACTACCGCCGCACCAGTGTTAGGCTTTATGCGACCAGCTTATTAAGTTAAGCTGGGCTGAGTTACGAGGAGATAGAAGTTGCCGCTGAAGCCCTTTGAGTGGACCTACGGCTGTGTAAAGGTCCACTTCGGACCTAGCTCTGAGGAGGCCCTGAGGGGTTACGTGAAGGACTATAAGAAGGTAGTTATTGTGACCGGCAGAGCAGGGGCTAAGTCCAGCGGGGCTCTAAAGGACGTCGAGTCGATCCTAAATGAGCTGGGGATTCAGTACTTAATCTACGACAGGATAGTCTCAAACCCACCTTCATCTTTAGCCGAGGACCTGGCCAGGCAGGTCTCCTCCTTTGGGGGAGAGGCCATGATAGCGATAGGGGGTGGGAGCACCATAGACACGGCCAAGGTGGCCGCAGCAATCGTCAGCGGCGGGGGTACGGCGTTGGACTACCTCTACGGGAGGAGAAAGGCCGCGAGCTGTCTGCCGCTGTTCGCCGTCAACCTAACTCATGGCACTGGCTCTGAGGTGAACAGGTACGCTAACATGACCGACGTAACTAGGGGCGACAAGCTTGGGAATGAGGTCTGTTACCCCAAGGCCTCCTTTGACGACCCTAGGTACACCATTAGCATGCCTAAGGAGCAGGTCATCTGCACGACGCTCGACGCCCTTTACCACGCATACGAGTCGGCCACCACTGTAGGCAGCTCGCCCCTGGTCCTGACCTTCTCCCTGGAGGCCGTCAGGAGGATAAGGGATAACCTGCCCCTCGCCGTCGAGAGGCTCAACGACGAGGTCCCCAGGTACTGGCTCATGTACGCGGCAATGTTGGCAGGCGTGGCTATAGACTTGAGCCCGACAAACATCATACATCAGATAGAGAACATCCTCAGCGGCATATCCCCCTCACTCGCTCACGGCTGTGGACTCGCGATAATAGGGCCCGTCCTCGCGCCCCTGATCCACCAGGCGTCCCCTGAGACATCGTCACAGATAATCAAGACCCTTGACCCCTCCCTGTCAGGGGTCACGCCTGAGGCTGCCAGCAAGGCGCTGGCGGACTTCGCGAGGTCTGTGGGCTTCACTAAGAGGCTCTCGGACTACGGCATAGGTAAGGACGTGCTAAGGGAGGCGGTCAGGAGGGCTTTCAGCAACCCGGTAGTGTCTGAGAGGCTTAGGACCCGCCTGGGCGGCGTCAAGATCGACGAGCAGAGGCTCTTCGAAATGCTTATGACGACGCTTTAGCCCTTCACGTAGTCCCTGCCTATGAGCTCGCGGGCCACTATGTACCTCATGATGTTCTGCGTCCCCTCAGCTCCGACATAGTAGGAGAGCACGCCCAGCAGGTTCCTGAACACGTTAGCCTCCTCGGTGTATGAAAGGGCCCCGTAAGTCTTCATCATGACCTCGGCAGCTGTAAGGGCTGTCTCCACAGCCTCCATCTTGGCGACCGCAGCCCAGTAGTCGAGGTCATGAGGCCTTAGCCCTGGCTCCCTCTTTATGTATATCCTGTCCGCTACTTGGGCAGCCTTGTAAACGAGGAGCCTGGCAGCTTCAAGCCTAGCTGCGACCTCTGCTATCGGGAAGCTCACGCCCTGGAACGACGCTATGGGCCTGTCCCCGAACAATCTCCTGTCCCTTGAGTACTTCACCGCGGTTTCGAGGGCCCACTGGGCAGCCCCTATGTTGGCCGCGCTGACCAAGACCCTAGCCAACGAGAAACCCTCCATGGCCACGTAGAATCCTCTGCCCAACTGGCCCACAACGTACTTCCCCTCTATTGGCGTCTCCTTGAGCCTCAGTATGCCGGTCGATATCGCGTGCCTACCTATCGTGTTAAGTATGGAGTACTCAAAGCCCGCGGGCCTCTCGCCGTTCCTGTTCCCTATGAAGGCAAAGCCCGTGAGCCCCCTGTGGCCTGTCTCAGGCGGCGCTGTCCTTGCTATCAGGTACCAGCCGCCTAGATCAAGCTGCTCCATGGCCTCCCTGACGCCGCTTATGTAGACCTTCTCGCCCGTGACCTTGTAGACCCCTTCCTCACTGACAGCGTATGTCCTCTCGCCAGCTACGTCGCTGCCGCCGCTCGGCTCCGTTGAGGCTATGCCGAAGAAGGCCCTGCCCCTGCCCACCTTAGGCAGGACCTCCTGCTTGGCCTCCTCAGAGCCGTAAAGGTAAAGTATGTAAGGCCAGGCGTTATTAAGCAACGTGAAGACGGCCGTCGCGACGGCAGGGTCGTTGTAAGCGACCTCCTCTACAGCCAGGGCGGCCGTGAAGAACGAGCCCCCTTGACCTCCGTATTCCTCGGGCACTGGTATTGCGAAGAGGCCCTGTTCACCCAACTTATGTATCAGCTCGGTCGGTATCGACCTCTTAGAGTCCATGTCGCTCCAAATGGGCGCGAGCTCCTTGGAGAGGAACTCGTGGACGGACTGCTTGAACAGCTTCTCATCGGTAGAGAGCTCGAGCTCCATAACTTACGCCTATCAGCGGAGGCGACGATCTAAATTAAAGTATTGCTACTCGCTTGTTATCAACTTTCCGGCTCAGCGCCACAGGTGGCTAGGAGAGAGTTCAAGAGGTTTTGACACCTCTTAAGGATCTCAGAGGCCTTGAGCGAGCCATGCTTGGCCGCCTCTAGCAGCCCTCTAACCGACTCGCAGAGAAGCCTGTCAATGTTAATCCCCAGTCTTGTAATGGTTTCCTCGCTGATCCTCATGGACTGAGTCCTCATGAAGGGGAGGAAGTCATCCATGGAGAGGGACCTTATATAAATGCCCGTTGAGTTCAGGACGAGCTCTCTGCCCCTGCCTAACGGCATCACGACCTCGTAGTCACCTGGCGGGGGAGCAAGGCATATGGCTAAGCTAACGCCTGTGCTGCCTTCACATGGACAGCTCATACCGCTCATCACCCCTGGCCGGGTTTAGCTTTAAAATCCGTCTATGGACTCAGGCCTAGGCGACGAGGACCTTGAGCACCGCAGTGAGAAAGCTAGAGGAGGTGTCAAGGGGGCTCAGAAGGGAGGCAGCGGCTCTACAGGTTTCATCAGTCATATCAGAGGTTACAGGGCTAAGTGACGCCGTGGAGAGCATACTAAAGTACGTCGAGTGCATCTCGTCATCTAAGGGCAACTGCGTCCAGACAGGGAGCTCAACACTGTGCGCGACGGGCTGCGGCGGGACCTACTACATGAAGGAGGAGGGCTCACTGAAGGTGTGGAAGGTGGGTACCAACGCCATGTCAATAGTGGAGGGCCCTGGCCAGTTCATGGTCAGCGACAAGGACTTCGGCCTGGGAATATTCCAGGACTCTTACAGGGTCAGGCTGGGGGGCGCTACCCTCAGCGGCCCCCTAAGCCCTGAGCAGCTTGCTAAGGACGCCTACTTGATGCTTCAGGCAGCCAGGAAGCTGATACCTAAGGTTAAGATCGTCCTCAACTCCCTCTCCCAGTGCGCGCGGTCCCAGGGCCTAAGGTGTTAGGGCCCACGTTTGCAAAGGGTTGCCCTACGTAGCTGTTTCAACTTTCAT
>JAPWTO010000031.1:0-9587 GCA_028276005.1 Acidilobus sp. | reverse complement strand
GGGGCCTGTGGGTCATAGTGGGCGCCTCCCTTGGGCTCCTCATAATGGAGGCCATAAACACCTTCGTGAACGGCTCCCTCTATAAGCCCGTCCCCGTGCTCTCCCTGGTCTCCCTCCTCATGCTGACGGGCCTCATAGGCCTACTTGACGACATCCTTGGGTGGAAGAAGGGCGTCCCCCAGTGGGTGAGGGTCCTCTCCACGATACCGGCGGCGCTGCCACTCATGATAGCCAAGTACAACGGCTACATAGTCCACGTGCCGCTCTACGGGGTCCTCTACCTGGGCCCCCTCTTCCCCCTGGTAGTGGTCCCAATAGGCGTCATGGGCGCCTCCAACGCCTACAACATGATAGCCGGCTACAACGGCCTTGAGGCAGGCATGGGGGTGGTCCTCCTGGCCTTCACGGCGGCCTTCGCTGCCGCCAAGGGGCTGTGGTTCACCGTCTACGCCTCCCTGGTGATGGCCGCGGCCCTGGCCGCGTTCCTGGTCTACAACTGGTACCCAGCTAAGGCCTTCCCGGGGAACACCATGACGTACGCTGTAGGGGCGTACTACGCGGGCATAGTTGTCCTCGGCGACATAGCGGCGTTCGGCCTCTTCATGTACCTGCTCTACTACGTTGAGCTGGTCCTCTTCATAAGGGGCCTGGTCCACGGCGTCTACAAGGAGAACTTCGGCGGGGTCCAGCCTGACGGCTCCCTCCTCCCGCCCTACGAGAGGAGCTACAGCCTGACCCACCTCATGATAAGGCTTCAGAGGGCCCTCAGGGGGAGGGCCACGGAGAGGGGGGTGACCATAGGCATCATGGCGCTTCAGGCCCTCATCGGGGCCGTCGCCCTTGCCCTCTTCCTCAGCTAGGCTCTCCTGAGCTCGTAGACTATGAGCTCCTCGGCCCCTGAGGAGCGCTCCCTCGAGAGCCTCCTGTAGCCCTCGGCGTCCCCCCTGGCGAAGAAGGGGGGATCCGTGTCAAGGAGCAGGAGGCCCCTGCCCCCGTAGGCCTTCCCCCTGTACAGGCCTGAGGGCACCCAGGCCCAGCCGCTCATGACCCCTGGGACCCCCTCGAGGGAGGGGCTGACCTCGGCCAGCCCCAGCTCGGAGGCCATCTCGGCAGCCGCGGCCCTCCTGCCGTCGGAGAAGTAGACCCTGTCCACCTCCCTGAAGCCCAGGGCCAGGGCCAGGGCGTTGGAGGGCACGTTCCTCGCGCTCGCCATGACCCTGAAAACGCTGCCCCCTGAGGCCTCCATGGCGTAGAGGGCCAGCTGCCTGCCTATGCCCTTCCTCCTTATGTCCTGGCTCACAGCGATGCCCTCCAGCCACACTGCGTCGCCGGCCTGCCTGACGTGTATAACTCCTACCGTCGAGCCGTAGGCGTCAACTGCCTTTATGAAGAGGCCCTCTGAGAGCCACCTCTCGAACAGGCCCTGGAGTCCCATAAGCTGGACCTCGGGGGCGGACCTGAGCAGCCTCTCAACGGCCTCCCTGTCATCGGCCGTCACCCTCTCGAAGCTCACCTTGACCCTGGAGAGCAAGTCGCCGTCCCCTGTATCCCTTCTAGTTCAACTTCCTCCCTTAGCTATATGTTTTTTATTAACCAAAATTCATATCGTGAAGCCCAGGGCGACGCCAGGAGTTAGGCTTATTAGGCTTGTATCGAATAAACGAGTCGGTGAGTCGAATGGGCTGGTGGAGGTGGCGCGGCCCCTGGCCTGGACATGGGCCCTTCTCCCACCTGCCGCCCTGGGAGAGGCCGGGATGGGCGATGGGAGGGTGGGCCCCGTACTGGCCTGGGTACGCCTACTACGACCCTGAGTCAGAGCGCAGGGCCCTGGAGGCCTACAGGCTTTACCTTGAGGACCTCAGGTCATGGGCTGAGGAGGAGATAAAGAGGGTCGATAAGAGGCTCTCCGAGCTCAAGAGCTCTTGACTTTTTTTGCTTAGGCCCTAGGCGCCCGCCCTACGTAGCTGTTTCAACTTTCATGTAGGTTTATAGGTTGTCACCGCGATCAGCATATACAGGAGGTACGTAACCGAGCGCTCAAGATGTGGGGCCCCTGGGGTGGCCCTGAACGCCCCCAAGCCCGATGAAGGCCCGAGCGGGGTGCGGGGGAACAGGGATGAGGCGATGACCGTAAGGCAACATGAACCTGTATGAGAGCTGAACCCCGGCGGAGTTCGGCCTTCATCGTGACTAATGGTCACGAAGGGTGACCATTAGTCACTAGGCCTCATCACCCCTCTCCCCCTCCCCACGCCTAGGCCTGGGAGCGTGGCTCCCAGCCACGACATGGGGAGCCTCACTGGGCGCCCTCCTCCACCTCGCGACTGCTCATAGGCTTCACAGCGGCGCCCTCCGACTTAACGTCAGCGTAAAAGCCTATAAAATTGACTAGGCGTACGGCCTCAGCCTGCTTAATAGCGTTAAGGGGGTTAGAAGCGATTAAAATAAGTAGTTATGTTAAAAAAGTTACAGACCAGCGGGGACTGCGGCGACGCGTCTCAAGGCCCAGCACGGGGCTATCCTTTTTTAACCCCCGAAAACCTCCTTAGCGGCGACGGGCACAGCCTTGTCAGCTATACAGGACGGCCAGCTGGTCACGACCTTTCAGCAGTACCTTCAGAACGTACACATAGCCCTCAACGCCTCGGCCGAGAAGGCCATGATGGTCTATGCGGCCGGCAGCGCGCTGACGGTGGGGGTCGCGCTGCTCGTCGAGCTCGTGATAATACTTCAGGGCCTCCCGAGGGGCGAGGCCAGGAGGGCCCCGGGGGGCCTCCCAGCCAGGCCGTTCATATCTGTCATAGTCCCGACATACAGGGAGGGCGAGGGGCTCCTGAGGACCCTCAGGTCCCTCCTGAGTCAGGACTACCCCAGGGACCTCTACGAGGTGATAGTGGCCGGCGAGGCCGACGACCCGACCCTGCCACCTGCCCTCGAGGCCCTGGGGCTGAGGGCCGAGGACGGCTACGAGGCGAGGGTCAACGGGGTCACGGTCAGGGTCTCACTGGGTCAGGCTAGGTCAGGCAAGCCGGCCGCCCTCAACAGGGCCGCCAGGCTGGCCAGAGGCGATGTAATAGGGGTCCTCGACGCCGACGGCGTGGCTCCCTCTGACATGTTGAGCAGAGCAGCGACTGCCCTCGCCTCCGGCTACGAGGCGGTTCAACTCCCACGGGAGGTCAATGTGCCTGAGTGGGCAAGGAGAGGGCTCAGGCTGGCCTACATCAGGGGCCAGGCCGCAGAGATGAGGTTCTATAACAGGGTGTTGGCCCCCGCCCTCATGGGCTTCACGGGCTCGGCTTTGCTCACGGGCACGGGCTACTTCATATGGAGGTGGGCCCTCAGGGAGCTCGGCGGCTGGAACCCATACGCCCCCACTGAGGACGTGGACCTCTCCGTGAGGCTATTGACATCAGGCTGGAGGGTGGGCTTCGTGGGCGGAAAGCCCATAATCGAGGCCCCGCTCACCTCGCTTAAGGCCATGGTGAGGCAGAAGGAGAGATGGGTCAGGGGCTCCCTCCTGGTGACCGCCACCGCAGTCAGGGGTATAAGGAGGACGTGGCCTCTCCTCCTGTTCTTCGTTATGCCCGCCTGGGGCTACCTACTGACGCCCTGGGTGGCGCTCCTTGCCCTGGCCGGCCTGAGCCCGGACCTCGCCTTGTGGACCCTCGCCTGGAGCACCGCGTGGCTCGTGCCTACGGTGATCTACTACGCGCTGGCCCTCAGGAAAGGCGGGAGGGCCGTCAGGCCCCTGCCCGCCTCGATAGCCGTCTACCTAGTGGCAGGCCTCCTGGCCCTCCCCAAGCTTGCGTTCAACAGGTACGAGTGGAGGGGGTCAAGGTCCTGAGCCACTCGTAGGTCCTCCTGAGGCCCTCCTCGAGGCTTACCGAGGGGGACCAGCCCAGGGCCTCCCTGGCTAGCCTGACGTCAGCTACGCTCCTCCCTATGTCCCCTGGCCTGGGAGGGGCCCTCCTGGGCTCGAGCCTGACGCCGGTGACCCTGGAGACCAGGTCAAGGAGCTCCGTGACGCTGGTCTCCCTGCCCGTGCCCACGTTGAAGACCCCCGTCGCCCTCCTCTCGGCGGCCCTCAGGAAGGCCTCAGCTACGTCAGCGACGAAGACGAAGTCCCTTGTGGCTGAGCCGTCGCCGTAGATCACAGGGGCCTCGCACCTGAGGGCGGCCGTGAGGAAGTTGTAGAAGACGCTGGCGTAGGGGCCGGGCTTCATCCTTGGGCCGTACACGTTGAACAGCCTTAGCGCTGAGGCCCTTATGCCGTGCTCAGCGGCGAGCGAGAAGGTCACTTGCTCCGCTGCCAGCTTGGAGACGCCGTAGAGGCTTACGGGCCTAGTAGGCGAGGACTCCTTGAGGGGAAGCTCTGAGGGCTCCCCGTAGACGGCCGCGCTGCTGGCAAGTGCTAGGTAGGCGTCGAGCCTCCTCGCTAGCTCAAGGACGTTGGCCGTGCCCACAACGTTGACCTCGAGGGCCCTGACGGGGGACCTGCTGGCCTCAACAACGCTTGCGACAGCCGCCAGGTGGGCTATGGCCACCTCCTCCCCTCTAGCAAGCTCTATGACCCTGCCCAGCTGCTCAGGCCTAGTTACGTCGGCCACCACCAGCTGGGCCCCCCTGGGTACGTTCCTGGGGTCTCCAGAGGACAGGTCGTCAACCGCTATTACCCTCTCGCCCCTTGAAAGCGCAAGCTCGGCCACGTGGCTCCCTATGAAGCCGGCGCCCCCCGTCACTACCAGCAAGGCGACCCCCTATCCCCTGGCCCAGGAGGATATTATCTGCGCCAGCCTTATGGCCCCGTCCTCGCACTCCCTTGGCCTCATCCTAATGGCCTCCTCAATGGCCTTCATGAGCCCCTCAGGGCTCACCCTCTCAGGGGGAAGGAAGGAGGCGCCGAGCCTCCTGGCCATCATCTCGGCCTCCCTCATCCTGACAGGGCTCCTCATCCAGACCCACTCAGGGTTGGGCGCCAGGACCGTGGGCTTGCCGTACTTGCAGGCCGCCTCAACGGCCGTCCTCCCGAAGTGTGTCACCACGACCCTGGCGCCAGCTATTAGCCTCTCCAGGTCTGGGTCAAGGCTGAAGGCCCTCCACCCCTTCACCCTGCTGTACGGCCCTGGGTCCACCCTGCCCGTCTGGATAACCACGTCTGTGAGGCCAGAGGCGGCGGCGGCGTCGAAGAGCCTCCTGTAGCCGTAGGTGCCGGCCGTTATCAGGACGTAGCCCTCGTCCCTGGGCTCGTAGGCCCTCCTCCCAAGCAGGGGCCCTACGACAACCCCCTTCCTCGCGAAGGCCCTCTGCTCCTCCCACTGGAGGGCGACGAGCCTAGCTATGGGCGAGAGCGCCCTGAGAGCCCTGCTGGGCCCCAGGAACCTCTCGGTCGCCTCAACTATAACTACGTCCGAGCCTTTGGCCCACGCCGCCAGGGCGGCCGCAACGCTGTGGCTGCTGCCGGTGGCTATAACTACGTCGTAGCCCCTCGGCACCCTTGCCAGGGCCCTGAAGAGGGCAGCGGGGGCCCTGAGGAGCCCCACCGCCAGGCCCTCACCTGGCTCAAGGAACTTCGGCGTCCTGGCGATGAGTGGGCCCAGCCCCCTGACCTTGCCCTCCGTCCAGCTGTCGCCCTCGGGCACCACGAAGGCGACCTCGACGCCGGCCTCGATAAGCCTCTCCGCCGCGGCCACAGCGTGGCCCGTGTGGCCGCCGCCGCTGGCTATGACCAGAGCCCTCAAGGTAACCGTTTGTCCCTAGGGGCTCATCCTCATTAATTTACATTTACCCGTTGCGCCTAGGGACTTCCACCTCGCCCACAGGGCCCCATCGGCACCTGTGGGTATCATGGGCGGCTGTCAAGCACAGCGGCACGGGGGCCCCATCTACGGCTGCTTGGGGGCCTTATCGCTATCATCACCCTCGCCCTTGGGGCATCGCCCCCATCAGGCGAGGGGTCATCCGTGGGACCTTTTACAGATGGAATATAAAGGTTTCCGTTGATGTGAAAGGGGGTCTAACCCCAGGCCTCGCTTAACGAGTTCTCAGGGAGGCTCCCGGGCAGTTAACATATTAAACCCCTGTCAGCCCTTCCCACAACAGCGTGGTTCGCATGGACTCGCGGCTCAGGGCCCTCCTAGTGGGGGCCTTGGTTATCGCTGTGTCACTGATCGTCCTAGCGCCTCTCTCAGCGCGCGCAGAGCAGGCCCTGCAGCCAGTTAGCACGGTGATACTGAAGGGCTACGCGGGCTCGGACTCCGCAGGCATACAGGACTTCAAGGCGGGTCTCATAGCTTTCTACAACTACGCCATACCGCCCGCGAAGGTCGGCACCCCTCCCCCTGGGAGCGTCGCCTACGAGATGCCCTCGACCTACTATGACGTCCTCCTGAACCCCGTGAAGTACGTGGAGAGCCCCACGGGCCAGGTGATGATAAACCCGTTCTACTACCAGAGCGTGAGGTTCGCAATTAACTACATACTTGACAGGGAGTACTTCGTCCAGAGCATACTCAACGGTTATGGCATACCGACCCTCACGGTCTACGGCGGCGAGTACGAGATGCTCACTACGTCAAACGTGACGGCCCAGTTCGCGAACATAACCTACAACCCATCCTACGCCAACGAGACCATATATAAGACATTGACGGCCCACGGCTTCCAGTACATAAACGGGAAGTGGTACTACAACGGGAGCCCTGTGACGATATATGTCTTCGTCAGGACCGACACGACCGCCAGGTACCTCTACGCCACGTTCCTGATGAACCAGCTCCAGAACCTGGGCTTCACCGTGGTTCCCATCTACGGCGACGCGTCCAAGCAGTCACTTATGATATACGGGATGCCGCCAAACGAGTCAAGCTGGAACTTGCAGGTGGAGGCCTGGGGAGGCACGTACGGCTACTACGACTGGAGCCTGCCCGCCGCCTTCTACGGCGCCGTTCTCATCGGTTACCTGCCCGCCAGCGACGCCTACGGCCTGGCCTGGGGCGGTTGGAACACGACAAGCATTCAGGAGCCCCAGCTGACCCAGGAGCTCAACATAATCGACAACCTAAGTATCATACTAGCCTACAGCAACTTCACGAGCGCGGAGCAGTACTACAAGTACGTTAACATAATAACCTACTACGGCATAGTGACGGCCATAAGGCTGGGCCTGGCCCAGGGCCTGGTGCCCATCTTCGTGAACAGCCAGATGGCCCAGGGCCTGATACCCAACTTCATAGAGGGCCTGGTCACGCCGTTCAGCTACCTGACCGCTAAGGCGCCCAACGGGCAGCTGATCATAGGGGTGAGGCACCTGGCCAGGGGTTCAATGAACCCCGTCGCCGGCTGGGTCGATGCCTATAGCGTGGCCACGGCCTCGGGCGTGTTCCTGCCCATAAGCTATAGCATACCTGGCAACGGCTACCCCGTGCCCGTCGGCATAACCTACAAGCTCGTTAACATCAGCGTAAACGCGAGCATACCAGTGCCCACGTCGGCCCTCGTCTTCAACGCCACCTCCATGCAGGTTGAGCACGTGCCCCCTGGCACCTACGCCAAGGTTGACGTTATAGTTAACTTCGCCCCGCTGATGCAGCATGACAGGTTCGTCGACGGCCAGCCCATAACCCTGGCCGACATCATCGAGCAGTACCTGTTGGCCTGTAACGTAAGCCTGAACCCGAGCAGTCCGATCTATGACACGGAGGCGGCCTTTGCCTACGCCCCAGCCGTGCAGCTGATACTCGGCTTCAGGGTAATCAACAGCACGGCCATAGAGATCTGGAGCAACAACTGGTTCTTCGACCCAACTGTCGCAGCCCTGGGCACTATAGCTGACTTTGTGCCTCTCGGCTACGCTGAGCCAGGAGGCGGCATGATGCCGTGGCCGCTTTACGTGGCCATGTCCCAGGTGGTCGCTCATGGCCTTGCTGCCTGGAGCAGGGTCATGGCCTCAAAGGAGAAGGTCCACTGGCTTGACCTGGTCAACCCGACCGACGTCGGCAATATATTGAAGTTCCTGCAGCAGGACGCTGCCTCAGCCTACATACCTGAGGGACTGCTGCAGGTGCAGCAGCTGAGCGGCGTCCAGCTGGTCAACAGCACATTTGCGGCCCAGGCCTACCAGGACGCTATCAACTACATCAACACCTATGGCAACGCAGTCGTAGGCGAGGGGCCGTTCATGCTTGTCTCCTACCAGCCGCCTCAGTACGCCAAGCTTGTGAGGAACCCATACTTCAACGTCTCCGTACCCAGCGTCCTGGCCGTGCCGCCAGTCATATACAGCGTGCACCTGAACCTGCCTCTGCTCGGCATGGTGCCGGCGGGCGGCACCCTGACGGGCACAGTCTACGGCACAGTTGACGGCACGAACCAGACCAGCGCTCAGAGCGGGGTGTTCGTCATAGCCCAGTTCGTGAGCCCCGAGGGCGCTGTGCTGGCCCAGGAGAACGTAACGAGCGGGGCGGGCGGAAGCTTCACCCTGACTGTGCCGAAGTCCCTGACGCCGGGCAGCTATTACGTGGTACTTTACGCCTACACGCCTGACAACATACTCCTTAACCCAGCTAAGTACACTATAACACTCACACCTGTCACCTCAACCACCACAACAACCACCTCAACCACCACGACGACAACCACCACGACGACAACAACGTCATTGCCTACGGTGCCAACGATATCAATAACCTCCAGCATTTCGACCACCACAACCACGACAACGACCACACCGGTAATCACCACGACAACCACACCGGTTAAGCCGCCGTCTGTTTCAACGACGCTTGTGGTGGCGGCGGTAGTTGTAGTAATAGTTATAATAGCCGCCGTGGCCCTCCTGGCCAGGAGAAAGTGAATGGCCAGGGGGGCGGGCTAAATGGGATATGGGCGTTTTTTGGTTAAAACGGCAGTTATTTATATCACTGTGCTCTTTGCAGCTATGTCCATACTTTACGCTTTCTACTACCCTATAGTCCAGAAGCTGTATTGGGACTTAGTGAACTACAGCGCCAGTCAGCTTAAGACACAGCTGATCAGGCAGGCCCATGGAACCGTCAACGTGACCTACGTCAACCAGCTGGTTAACAGGTACAGGGAGTCGCTCATCTCCGCTTATGGCCTCAACAAGCCCATAATGATCAAGTACGCCGTTCAGATGTGGGACTTGCTGACCTTCCACTTCGGCGTGACGCTGGTCAGTTACCCCAGCTACGGTTCGAGTAACGACATAGCGACGATAATAGCGGTCGCCCTGCCCAGGACCATCATCCTCTTCACAACGGGCACAGTCATAGTTGTCGTGGTTGGCATACTGCTTGGCGTCCTGGCGGCCAGGTACCAGGGGTCAGCGTACGATAAGGCGATACCGATAATTGCCGTGATACACTCAAGCCTTCCGACCTGGTGGATAGGCTTCCTCCTTATAGCGGGCCTAGCCTATGGGATGCACTGGTTCCCGCCGAATGGCATGGTTACGCCAGGCCTCACCTTCAGCCAGGACCCGCTGAGGTACGTAGCCAGCATGTTAGACCACATGACGCTGCCGCTTCTGGCCTTCTTCATAGTCAACGTTGGCGGCTTCGCCTACATCG
>JAPWTO010000030.1:0-10140 GCA_028276005.1 Acidilobus sp. | reverse complement strand
CGAGCGGGTTGGCGAAGTACCAGCTTGGCATGCTGTAGGCCGGGTTGATCGAGTGCAAAGCGCTCTGGCTGACGTTTATGTTGAAGGCGAAGAACAGCTCGGCCAGCGCTGGGAACTCGTAGAGGCTCGCCTGGCCCCTGGCCTCGAGCTGCTGGAGCAGGGGCACGTAGCTGCTCGGCAGGCCTGTCACTATGTCGGCCTGCCCAGAGGCGAACATCTCGTAGGCGGTCTGGGGGTCCTTGACCCAGTATATTATCACGGTCGTGTTTGGCCTCGGTATGTACGTTATGTTGTTGGGCCAGTAGGGGTTGGGCTTGAGGACAACGCTCTGGCCCGGCGTGTAGGCAGCTATGTAGTAAGGCCCTGTGAAGCCAGCGGTGGGCGGTGGCCACTGCACCTCGGTGTTGTAATTACCTTCGTTGCAGGTCTGCTCGTACTGGTAGAAGGCCTCGGCCAGCTGCGTCATGTTATGGTTGTACAGCCCCGTGAAGTTTATGCCGGCGCCCACCTGCTCGAGCCACTTGGCGTCAAGTACCGCTCCCCCGAGTGTCATGGACAGCGCCGTGAAGAGCGCCTCAGGCGAGGTGGGCTTGGGCAGGTGGAAGGTGACGGTGTTGGTCGCGTTGTCGTAGGTCACCGCGTTAATTATCTCCTCAGCCCCCTGGCTGTCGTTGGGGGCCGTCACCACGAACGTGAAGGGCGTGTAGTTTGGTATGAGGTACTGGGTCAGTATCCAGCCAGGCGTTCCTGGCACCCCTCCTGAGCACAGCATGTCCCTTATCACGCTGTACCAGACGTCATAGGCCGTTATCGGGTCGCCGTTTGATGCCCTCAGGCCGGGCCTGAGCTTGAACGTGTACTCGGTGTAGTTTGAGTTTATGCCGTTGCCGACCGTGGGAACGTACTCAGCCAGCATAGGTATGAACTCAGTCGTGTTGGCTCCATAGTAAGTTATGAGAGTCCCGTAGACGTTAAGTATGACCTCATAACCCACCGCCTCGTAGTCTATGTGTGGGTCGAAGCTGAACGGCCCTCCAGGCGCGTTCTCGGCCACAACTATTGTGCCTGGGTTAGGCACGGTCACGAGGGGCTTGAAGAGCGAGAAGGGAACAGTTGGCGAGCTGACTGCTATTGTGTAGTAGGTGGTGTAGCTGTACGTGGCCTTCGTCGTTATGTTCTCTGTGACAACAGTCAGCGACACAGCGTAGAGGCCAGGCGAGCTGTAGGTCACGTCTATCGGGTTCTTAGCAGGCTCAAGGTAGCTTGCGTCGCCTGAGCCCGTCAGCCATCTCTGCAGCGCGTAGCCAGTCCCGTTCCTCGAGGGTATAGTTAGCGTTGTTCCGTTGCCCAGGTCCCATATGTACTCCTTTATTGTCATGTTAGTCCCAGCTGGAGGCTGGAGGAAGCCAGCCATGAGGTGAACGGTCTGGCCCACTGAGACTATGGGCTCGGTCAGGTTGACCAGGGTTATTACTGGGACCGTGATCAGTTGCGCGAAGGAGGAGTTGAATGCCGGTGGGGCAACCAGCAACTCGATCAGGTTGCCCTGGGAGCTGCCGACAAGGTGGCTGCCGGAGTAGACCTGGTAGTAGACCAAGTAGTGGCCTGGGTACCTGTAGACGAGGGTGGCGAAGCCCTGGGTCGTGTTAATGATAGACCCGTTGCCCGCGTATATCAGCACGTACGAGCCGGGGGATGGAGTGAACGTTGTCAGCGTTATCATTATTGGTGTTCCGGCCGTGGTTGTGTAGCTACTGACGGCTGGAGGGGAGAGGGAGTAAGAGGTCGTGGTGGTCATCGTTGTCGTAGTAGACGATATAGCAGTGGTCGTCAGCGTGGTCTTCGCGGTGGACGATGAAGTAGTTGTTGGAGCTGTCATGTGCTGCCTGTTGACGTAATATGCCGCCCCTCCGGCTATGGCGACCACCGCTATGATCACAATCACGGCGGCCAGGACCGTCCTGGAGATGTCCCTTCTTGTATACAAACCCTCTGTGCGCCCACTACCCATAAGTTTCACCGTGGTTCAGAAGCCTCTCTATGTTAAGGAGATATTTAAACTTAACTGCTAAGGGCTCCCACTTACTTCTCTTTTACCTTTATTTTATTTGATAAAGTTAAGGTAATCTGCCTTGCCCAGCCTGTCATCACTAAGCCTGCCCCAGGGCCCGGCGGCCTCTCTGAAGGCGAGCCCTTGGCCTAAGCCCTTCATTTGGCCCTGTCCTTATATATCAGGTAAATGGCGCCGTCGTAGCCCAGCTTCACGAGGCCGCTTGTCAGAAGGGGCATAGCCAGGAGCCCTGACGAGAGCATAGCGCCGACCAGCAGGGGCCCAGGGAGGCCGGCCAGGCTCCTGAACGTGTTAGTCATGGCGAAGGCCCTTACCCTCTCCTCCTCGACAAATATCTCGGCCATGAAGGCCTGCCTGGTAGGCACGTCCATCTGTGAGAGGCCTGCCCTGGCTGCCTGGCCCGCGGGCGCCTCAACGCCCCTCAGGGCCCTGTACGCCAGGGCAAGCGAGGCCGTGGCCGCAATGTAGAGAAGGAAGGTCACCCTAGCAACCTCTACCATGTTGCCTGCCAAGAGGCGGGAGAGGAGGGGCAGGGAGAAGGCGCCGAGGGAGGAGGCGGCGTAGCCCAGCAGGTTATAGGCCCCGAGAGCCCTGCCAGGCCTCCTGGCCAGCCTTGGCACAACGCTCACCTCAACGGACTGGAACGGCTGTCTCGGTGCCCGTCGTGCTCATGCTGCTCAGGAACAGGGCCAGGGCTATGACGTAAAGGCTCCCCGAGAGCTCAAGGGCCGCCCCTGAGGAGGCCATGAGAAGGCTGTAGAAGACTAGGAACAATCTCCTCCCCATGCGGGCCTCGTAGGAGGCAAGGAAGAGGTTAAGCGTTACGTTCCCGAGGACTATGAGGAAGACGCCGAGGGTCACGTAGAGCGCGGGGTAGCCGAGGGCCGCCAGGTAGAGGGGGGAGGAGGACGCTCACCAGGCCGAAGACGAACGTCCTGAGGCCTTTGCCGTGAATATCAGGTAGAGGTCCCTGCTCACCTATCACCACCTGAGACGTCTTTCCGCGGCCCCTGCATGTCGTGGCCCTGAGCGTTGCCTTAGGACAGGACGTAGCTGCCCCTATTTATGTTGGGAGACCCTTGTCACCTGCCTCTTAAGTCCCTCGCTGGCCGGGACTGCTACGCCCTCGGCCAGCCCTGCCTCCGCGACCTGCGGCCTCTCCGACCGCGGGGCCCAGGCCCCATGAAGGCCTGAGGCCCCTGGCCCTGGGCCTGGCCTCCCTCCCCTGAGGGCGCCTGGCCCCCTGACGACAGGAAGGCCTTGACCCTGCTGACCGCCTCCCTGGGGTCGCTGACCCCCCTCAGGGACTCGGCGAGCCTCGCCTCGCCTATGTAGCTAAGCCACGCCGTTATGTGGCCCTCCCTGAGGTGGTACTCCAGCGCTGCCGGGTCCTCCTTAGCGAGCCTCTCCATCTCGCTGGCCAGCTCCTTGACGTCGTGGGCCACCCCTATGACCCTGTCGTAGGACTTGAAGTAGAACGGCTCCTTCCCCTTGGCCTCCAACAGCTTCACCCAAAGTTCACAGAACACGGGGAGGCTTTACGTGTTCTGGCCCGCCAGGTGTTTAGATATGAAGTCCCCTGAGGCGCTTAGTCCCACTCCCAGAACCTTCCACGCCCCCTGAACCTAGACCTGACCCACGTGTAGACCTCGGTTAAGATAAAACGGATTAAGGATGAGTTACTGGCCGCCGCTCCTCATCCTCTTAGGCCACCAGGCGTACCTGCCCAGCAGGCTGACCACCAGCGGGGTGAAGAGCAGCGAGGCCAAGAGGCCGGCCAGAAGGACGCCGAACATCAGCGCCAGCCCCATCCCCCTGAAGCCTGGGGCTGAGAAGGCCAGCAGGCCTGAGAACGCGCCTGTCATTATGACTGACAGGCCTACCACCAGCACGCTGGTGCTGCCCATAGCGCTCAGCACGGCGTCCCTGCTGCAGCTCCTCTCGCACTCCTCCCTCATCCTGTTAACCATGAAGCTGTTGTAGTCCATGCCCACACCGAGGATTGCAGTGAACACCACTATGGGCAGGTACCAGGGCAGGTTTATGCCCATGGCCTCATAGGCCGTCACCGCCAGCGCTGTACCAAATACCGCAGAGAACACGACGCTAGCCAGCGCAGTTAAGGCCATCGGTATGCTCTCGTAGAATATGGCCAGCACCGCGAACATCAGGACTATGGCTATCGGGTACACCATATCGTAGAAGTCGTGGTAGACCAGGTTCCTGAGGTCAAGGTTGACGGCAGGCATGCCCCCGACCATGGCCTGGGGCGAGACGCCCTTGGCGGCGCTCCTTATGGCCTCCGTGCAGGCTATGGCCTGCCTTCCCAGCGGGTAGACCGAGAGCGTCACCTCGAGTATCGGCTTAGAGCTGTTAAGCAGCTGCGTTGAGGCGACGCAGCTCATATTTGATATCGTCTGGTTTATCCGCTCAAGTGTCGTCAGGTTCGGGGCCACCACGTAGTCCGGGTACATGATGTTGGCCCTGTAGTTGTTAGTCAGGTAGTGAAGGGTCACGACGCCCTGGGCGCTCTGGGGCATCATCAGGGTGAAGTCGTAGCTGCCCCTGAACGTGGCGTAGACGTAGGCCGCGGGGACCAGGAGGGCCACCACTATCGCCAGGGCCACAGCGCTGCGCCTGACCAGGCCCTCGTAGCGCCTGCCCGCCGGCCTGCCGCTGCCGTCATTCTTGAGGAGCCTCGAGGGCCACCACACTGCCCTGCTGCCGCCTACCACGGCCAGGAGGGCAGGGACCACGGTCAGGCTGACGGTCATAGTTATCAGTATGGCTATGGGTATGGACTCGCCAAGGCTTGCCAGGAACGGGAAGTTGTGGGCAATTGACATGGCCCCGAACCCTATGGCGGCGGTCAGGCCGCCGCTTATGACAGCCCTCCAGCTCCTCCTCAGGGCCTCCTCAGCCGCGGCCCTCGGGTCCCTGAGCCTCTGGAACTCCTCCCTGAACCTCCTTGATATGAGCGTCGAGTAGTCGATGCCAAGGCCCAGGCCAGCCTCATACATTATGGTCCTGCTTATTGAGTTAAGGGTTATCACGTTACCCTTGGCCAGCAGGTAGGCAGTGCCGAGCGCTATGACCAGGCCCAGGCCTATGCCTGTGAAGGGCAGGAGTATGGCCACCAGGCTCTCAAGGACTATGGCCAGTATGACCAGGATCAGCAGGGTGCTTATCAAGTCGCTCTCCGATATGCTCCTCATTGACGAGTGGGTCAGCTCGTAGTTCAGGACCTGGTTGCCTGTCACCATAACCTTGGCCTCGCTGTACCCCAGGCCCGCCAGCGCGCTGGCCAGGTCGCCCTCAAGGCCCTTCGCCTCGCTGTATGAGAGGTTCTCAGGCACTATGACGAGGAAGCCTTTCCTGTCGCTCTGTACGAGCGTCCCAACGACCTTATTCGTTACGTTGTTAATGGTCTCGTTCAGCAGGCTCTCGCTGACGTAGCGCAGCTGGGCCGAGTAGCCTGAGGAGTTGGTGAAGACCTTCATGGTAGCGTTCACTATGAGCCCGGTCACGTTTGACGGCACACCGTACCTGCCCAGGAGGTCGTAGAGCATTGACGGCATCAGTGAGACCAGCTGGCTGTAGTTCCTTATGGGCTCGTGCTCAGCAACCTCGTCCAGCAGCTCCCTCGCGACGGTCGAGTTCAGGGTCCCGTTGATCACCTGGATCGCAACCGCTGTGGGGCTGCGGTTAGCCGCTAGCTCGAGCAGCAGCCCCCTGTCGGATATGTTGAAGAGGGAGCCAACTACGCCTGCCGCCACGACGTTAGCGTAGGTCCCGTTGTAATAGAGGGAGCCGTTAGCGTAGGGGTCATAGGCCATCAGGAGGTTGGGCAGCTGCCTCAGCACGTAGGAGTAGTTGGCCTGAAGGCCCTTAGGCATGTAGAGGAGCACGGTGTTCAGGGCGTTGACCGCGGCCACCTCCCTTCCGAACCCGCCGTACACTATGTAGTAAGACATGTTCTCGGCCACGGGCGCCGGGACCCTGTATGAGCTCAGCGCCTCAGCTACGACGTTGTACATGGCCTCGTTGAGCACTGTCTGGTTGAAGCCGCTCTCAGCATACTGGTAGGCCGCAGGCAGCACGAGCTCCAGCTCCTCAGGGTTCGTCGTGTAGCCCTCCACTGCATCAATGAAGGCCGTGACCGCCGCCTGCCTTGACATGTTGCTCACGTAGCCCAGCAGCCGGTACTGGCCCGGCAGGCTTGCGTTCTCATAGAGCACGTAGAGGAGGTCAGGGTACCTCCCGCTTAAGTTGTTGAAGGCGCTGTGGTAGGCGTTCAGCAGGGCCAGGCCCGTGCCGTTGAGCTCCCTTGACAGCAGCTCGTAGGTGAGGTTAGAGGCAAGAACATTGTTGAAGTCGCCGGGGCCTCCGCTGCTAAGGACGCTGTAGTAGACGAACTCCACTAGCTGGGGGGTCGGAGGACTTATGTTGCCTATCTGGGGCGAGCTCTCTATCACCACCTCAACGTCGGCCGGGGTCAGGTTATAGGTCTCGTAGGCGTTGGTCCTGTTCTCAAGGAAGAACTCCGTCCTCAGCACGTTGAAGTAGACCGCCGCGTAGTAGCCTGAGATCGCCTTCGTGGCGTTGCCGAGCTCCGTCAGCTGCTGCCTCGCGCCGCTGACGTTCCGCGCGAGGCCGCTGCCGAGGGAGTAGTAGCCTGCGTAGACCCTGTCGGCGTTCCTGAGCAGCGATGAGAGGGTGAATATGCCGCCCTGCAGCTCGCTCAGCCTCACCGACAGGTTGTTGACGCCCTCCCACATCCCCTTTATCCCGTTGGCCAGCCCGAGGCTTGAGTTGAGCAGGAAGCCGCTCCTGTTCAGTATGACGAAGTAGACGGAGTTCAGCAGTCCTATCCAAGACACGGCGTCCGAGACGTTGTGCCCCTTCAGAACCCTTGTGAAGGTCGAGTTCAGCCTGTAGAAGGTCGTGGAGTTCACGGACACGTTGGCTATAACGTAGATTACGTTGGCCTGGGCGGCGGAGACGTTTGAGACCATGTTCATGACCTCTATGCTCTCCACGTTCTTCGGCAGGAGGCTCGTCTCGTTGGTGCTCACGAGCTGGTTTACCCTCGCGGCGAAGGGCACCATGAGCAGGGCGATTACAAGCACTATCACTATTACCGCGTATGGCGCCCTCCTCACGGCCCTATACATAGTTAATGTCCCAGATATATCATTGATAGAGATATTTATCTTTTAGTACCGACTTTTACCTTTTCAGGCAATATAAGATATTTATGCTAACACCACTGCGCCGTGGATATGCACCTAAACGTAAAGGCCTTCAGAGGGCAGCCGCCTTTACCTCCTGTCGCCCTTCAGACATCTCCATTATCCTCCTCATGGGCACCACGCTCTGGCCAAGGACGCACAGGCCCCACAGCGCGTTGACCAGGGGCGGGAAGACGTTGAAGAGGGCGTAGAGGGCGCCCGCCAAGGCACCTATTGAGAGCCTCCTGGCCCTCACCTCGCCGACGCCCATCACCGCCAGGGCGGCGGGGAGGGCGTAGCCGTAGAGCAGGGAGAGGGACCAGTAGAACCTGTCGTAGTGGACCTGCCTCAGCATGCCCTTCTCCCACATCCTGACAGACCTGACGAAGTCCTCGTCTGATGCCGTGCCCCTCAGCCTCTCCTCTAGCCTGTGAACCAGCTCGCTGTAGTACCTCCTCTCAACGGTCCTGGCCCTCTCAACCCCGGCCAGGTAGGGCTCAAGTATGAGCAACGAGAGCGGGAGGGCTGCCACGGTGACCACGCCCATGGGCTCTGAGAGCTGCCAGACCGTGGCAGTCGCCACCAGGGCCGTGAGCAGGTTGGGCACGAAGGTGGTGTACATGCCCCCTACGTTCCACATGACGAAGTCAACGTCGCTGGCCAGCCTGCCCACGAGGTCAGAGGGGTCCTGGCCCCTGGGGGCGCCTGATATGAGCCTGGCCTTTATGTTAGCTATGCCCCTCGCTATTGAGGCCCAGAAGGGCCTGAAGAGCCACTCAGTGGCGCTGAAGATGACAGCGGAGGCC
Organism: Acidilobus sp.; assembly: GCA_028276005.1. Taxonomy (GTDB): domain Archaea; phylum Thermoproteota; class Thermoprotei_A; order Sulfolobales; family Acidilobaceae; genus Acidilobus. The sequence continues at coordinate 2,032 of JAPWTO010000030.1, read as the reverse complement.
GCTAGCATGAGTATGGCCCTCCTCAGCCCGTGGCCGTTGCCCTGCTCGAGGTAGTTCACTATGTCAGTTATTGAGAGCGGTATCAGTGAGCCCGAGGCGTATGCCCTGAGGGCGAACGCCACCAGGGCGGCCAGGAAGCCCGCCGTGACGTCCCAGTTCCAGAGGTACCTCCTGTAGAACCTGGCGGCGAGCGACAGCGTCTCGGCAGTCCTGAGCCTCAAGCTGGTCCCGGCCCCCAGTAGGGGTCTGACCTAAAAACGGCCTAGGCGGCCCGCGGGACCAGAACTAAAGGGCTGTCGCCAAGCGACCTAGGCTTAGACGCCTTGAAGGGTCTAGCGGTCCAACGGGCCTGTTAGTTGATGTTGTCGCTCCCTGGTCCCCACGGCCCACTATAGTTAAATACCACCCTCTTTGCTTCTCCTCACAGTGGTCTTTGTATGAATAATGTCGGAAGGTCACTCGTGGGACTGGCGGCCATCGCCCTGGCCCTCCTCGTCGTCCTTTCCTTCGCCGTGACGGCCGCGGGCCAGGCGCCGCCCTACGCTACCTTCCCGCCGATCCACGGAAAGCATGTGGCCAAGGGCGCTTACGTCAACCCATATAACTACTACACCTCGCCGCCCGCCCCGACGGGCATAACTGACTTCGGCCTCTACAACTACACCAGCACGGGAGGCCCCGTCATACCCTACACGATAATGACCGACAAGGTCCTCGGCTACGCCAACATAACAAGCCTGCTGGCATACTACCAACAGGCCAGGAGGTACGGGGTTAACCCCTACTCCGCGACCCTCCAGCTCAACGTCGTCCTCCAGGTCAACACCACCAGCGGCACCTACGCCTACTGGCTCCAGGACGTGCCGAGCTTCCAGACCAACAAGAACCAGGTGACGTTCATAGACAACATATGGAACCTGACAGGCAGCAAGTCCGTGCTCTCCTCCTCAGCGGTCTCGGGCAACGGGAAGGTGGCCTCGGCCGGCCAGGGCAACACCTTCTACTACGACGTTGGCCCCACCTACACCTATAGCTTCCCCTTCGCCTTCGTCCTCGTCATAAACGTGTCCTACACGCCTAACGCCGTCTACATATGGTTCGGCTACGAGATACTTCAGAACGGCAAGCCCGTCAGCTCACCCCAGTACTATTACTACGACAAGGTTAAGATATCCCAGCCCGGCATAGTGTCAGCCGCAATTTACATAACCGGGAGCAACTACACGCCTGATGGCCTCTACTACGACGCTGAGCTCGTCTGGGGAGGGGGAGGCAACGGGGCCCCGACACAGTTCGTGCACCTCAACTCAACGCTCGGCCTCTACTACGTGAACTCCTCCGGCAAGCTGACGCCTATGCCCTCTCTCTACACCTTCGGCTCCGACACCGCCGAGGCCGCCTACAACGTCCACGACTCCCTGGTCAACGGGGTGCCCAACGCCGACGCCGGGAGCGAGTGGCTGGGCGTCCTGACCAACAACTTCAACGTGTACCTAATAAGCGGCTGAGCGCAAGGGCCTGGCTTAGGGCTCCCTTACCTCAACGCTTTTTCTGGCCCCGGCTGGGCCTCAACCTCAACGATTATTTTGTTGGCCGCGCCCCGCGAGAGGACCACGGTCCTGCCGGACCCCTCGCCCACGGAGACCAGCAGGTGCCCCCCGCTGTTCTCCAAGACCCTTACCCTCGCGCCCGCGACGAAGCCCATGTTCATCAGCCTCGACCTGAGGCCTGGGCCAGCGTCAACGTCGATCACCACGGCCACAGCGCCCGGAGGGGTCGCTGAGAGGGGGATAGCCATGACCTCTCACCTGGGCCCTGGACGGGCCACCAGGGCCGGGACCCAGTAAACGGCCGTGGACACCGCGAGCGCCAGGAGAACAACGTAGGCCGTTATAAGCGCTGTCGTCCTCCAGCTCCTGGTCTCCCCGTATATGGTGGCCAGCGTCGCCATGCAGGGCACGTAGTACATGAAGAGGACCAGCAGAGCTATTCCCTGAAGCGTTGAAACCCCCAACGCCCTGACCGCCTCCTC
>JAPWTO010000029.1:0-10306 GCA_028276005.1 Acidilobus sp. | reverse complement strand
CCTGCTGAGGTCCTCGGGTATGCTTATGCCGAACCTAACCTTGCCCACCGCCCTCACCTATGCATCTCCTCACGAACTCCGTCATCGCCCTCACGGCCTGGTCCGAGACGCTGTGCTCCAGGAGGCAAGCTATGTTTTCGGCCTCTGCCTCGGGGACCCCCATAAGCTTAAGGGCCTCCCTGAGCGCCCTCTCCTTGCCCGCTATAGCCTCAGCGGCGGCGAGGCCCTTGTCCGTCAGCCTGACCCCCCTGTAGGGCAGGTACTCGATGTAGCCCTCCTCGGCCAGCCTCTTGAAGGCCTCTGTGGCGCTGGCGGGCGAGACCCTTAGGTCGGAGGCCACGTCAGTGGTCCTGACCCACTTGATGGCTCCCTCCCTCTTGTAGATGGCCGTGAGGTACTCCTGCATGCTGGGCGATATCTCCCTCTCCAAGCCTCCTCACCTGGTCAATGGACTTGCAGGCCTAAAAGGGCGATAGCTGAGGCCCTCCTCCTGCCCGGCCTCACTAGCGCTGAGGCGGCCCGGCTTCTCCTGATCAGCCTCCGTCACGCCTTGCAGGGCCTGTAGAGCTCCTTGTTGAGCTCTATGAAGCCCATCTTGGTGTAGAAGGAGTCAGCTATCCTGTTCCCAGCGGGGTATACCACTGTCACTATGCCGGCCCCCATCCTCCTGGCTTCATCAAGTGCCTTCTCTATCAGTAGCCTCCCGAGCCTCTTCATCCTGTACTGCGGCCTCACGTAGAGGTCCGTTATGACGGCCTGAAGCCTTGGCTCGTAGAAGAGCCTGTCAATCAGCTCGAACCTGACCACGCCAGCTATCAGCCTGTTCCCCTCGTCCTCAGCCACGAGGACCACCGCGCGGTCGCTCTTTAGCGACCTCTCCAGGTACCCCCTGACCACCTTGTCCAGGTCCTCCACCACCTTGAAGTTGGGGTCCAGCTCCTCGTTCAGGCTCTTGAGCCTGGCTATGAGCTCAGCTACGGCCTCCAGGTCCCCCTCGTTCATCCTCCGCACAACAACGTTCTCAAGCGACAAGCGCCTCACACCTCCTTAACGTACCTGACAAGGTAAGGTCTAAATCCTATCTTGAGGTAGAGGTCCTCGGCTATCTTGTTGGCCGAGGGGAACTCCACGGCCACGCGGCTCGCCCTCAGCTTCCTGGCCTCATCCATGGCCTTGTTAACAAGAAGCGTGGCGACCCCTGCCCTCCTGTGCTCGGGCCTCACGTAGAGCTCCTTTATCACCAGCATCCTTGAGCTCGCCAGGAGCCTGTTCTCCTCGAGCGCCGCCCGGAGGTAACCTAATACGCTATTGCCGCTGGCCGCGACCAGGACTATTGAGCTCGGGTCCTTCAGCGCCTCGGCCGCATGGTCCTTGATCACCTCCCTCAGGTTGCGCACGACAGCCCATGAGGGGTCGAACTCCTCGTTGAAGGCGTAGAACCTGTACATGAGCTCAGCCAGCCCAGCCACGTCGGAGTCCGTCGCCCTCCTCACAGTAATGGCGGGCTCAGCGTACATGGGCTCATCCCTCGTAGTCAACAGGGGGCTTAGGTATGAGGCCGCTTGACCAGATGGACTGGAACTTCTGCCTCACGGTGCCGATTATCTCCCTGGCCCTCTCGAGCTCCTCCTTATACGTTGTAGTCCTCCTCGCGACCCCCTCCTCCACGGCCCTGACCGCTATGGCTGCGGCGACCCTTGGGTAGACCTCCCACTCCTCCATGGTCGGAAGTAACCTGTTCTCATTAATTCCCCCGTTCTCCTCCGCGTACTTGGCCAGCTCAACTGCCGCGGCGACTGCCATCGTGTCGGTTATCGTCTTGGCCCTGACGTCAAGCACCCCTCTGAAGACGGCTGGGAACGCGAGGCTGTTGTTGACCTGGTTGGGGAAGTCGCTCCTGCCTGTAGCTACTACCCTCGCTCCTGCCTTCTTGGCCTCCCATGGCCATATCTCTGGCACAGGGTTTGCCAGGGCGAACACTATGGCGTCCCTGTTCATCCTTGAAACCCACTCGGGCTTTATGACGCCGGGCCCTGGGGCCGAGGCCGCAACGAGGACGTCGGCCCCCTCGAAGGCCCTCTCTATGGGCGTGTTGGGAGGCAGGTCACCGCCGTTTGTCTCAATGGCTATCTGGTACTGGTAGGGGTCAGCGACCATCAGCTTGTCTATGTCCTTCATCTCCGGGTGGAGGACCCCCTTCGTCGTTATGGCCACCACGTTGTGGAGGTTCACGCCCATGACCTTGAGGAGCCTGTAGAAGGCCACGTTGCTCGCGCCGGCGCCAAATATCACTATCCTTACGTCATTGAGTCCCTTGCCTACCACCTTGAGGGCATTCATTAGGCCAGCCAGCGTAACGGTCGCGGTGCCCTGCTGATCGTCGTGCCAGACGGGTATGCTCAGCCTCCTCCTCGCCTCGTCAAGTATGTAGAAGCACTTGGGCTTCTCTATGTCCTCGAGGTTTATTCCGCCGAACGAGGGCTCAATCAGCTGCAGCAGCTCTAAGAACCTGTTGGGGTCTGAGGCCCTGTGCACAAGCGGTACCGCGTCAACCCCTCCAAGGTACTTGAAGAGGAGGGCCTTGCCCTCCATCACCGGGTAGGCCGCCTCAGGGCCCACCTTGCCAAGGCCCAGTACCCTTGTGCCGTCGCTGACCACGGCGATCGTGTTCCACCTTGAAGTTAGCTCAAATGAGAGCTCGGGGCTCCTGCTTATCGCCCTGCTGGGCTCGGCCACGCCAGGGGTGTACCATATGGCGAAGTCCTTGAGCCTCCTGACGGGGACCTTAGGGATGACCTCTATCTTGCCCCCGTAGAAGCGGTGCAAATCCATGCTGAGCTTATACCACTCCTCTGTCGTCGCCTCCTCCTCGGACAAGCGGAACGCCCTAGGTAGAGAAGGCCAGCAGGGTCTAAAATAAAGGAGTGGTTCTTTTAAAAAACCAATATTATCCCACTTTTTAATTAGGCCTCAGCCGCTGGCCTCAAGGACGCCTGAGAACTGCTGCTTCAGCACCTTCTTGTCAGCCTTGCCCGTGCTGGTCAGGGGGATGCCCTGGACCTCCATCACCTTGTCAGGCAGCCACCACCTGGGTATGACGCCCCTGTTGACGAAGTTCTCCGTCAGGAACCTGTTTATCTCATCAGTTGTCAGCTTGCCCTGCCATCCGGGCCTGGGGACGACGAGGGCCACAGGCCTCTCGCCCCACTTGGGGTGCTTAGCGCCTATCACGGCCACCATGGCGACGCCCGGGTGCTGGCTTATGGCGTCCTCGAGCCTCAGGGAGCTTATCCACTCGCCGCCGCTCTTTATGACGTCCTTCTCCCTGTCCATTATGAGCACGCTTCCGTCCGGGAACCAGACTGCCAGGTCCCCTGTGTGGAACCAGTCGCCGCGCCACGCGGCCTTCGTCTTCTCTGGGTCCTGGAAGTACTCGTACATGACCCAGGGCGCCCTGACGACTATCTCGCCGACGGTCTTCCCGTCCTTGGGCACGGGCTTGCCGTTCTCGTCCACGACCATGAGGTCAACGAAGGGTATCGGGTAGCCGGTCCTCAGCTTCACCTTGAAGAACTCCTCGTCGGACATCCTGTCCTGTAGCCTCGAGTGCGGGATGGCCAGGGTCAGCACAGGCGCTGTCTCGGTGAGCCCATAGCCGACGAAGACCCTCATGCCGCGCTTCTCGGCTAAGATCGCCAGGCCCTCGGGTATTGAGGCGCCGCCGTTGATGAAGGTCACTCCCCTCAGGTCGTACTTCTCGCTCTCCGGGTCCGTCAGGAGCATGTAGAGTATCGTCGGCACGCCGGCGAAGTAGGTGACCCCCTCCTGCTTGATCAGCTCGAGGTAGGCCTTCGGGTCGAACCTGTTGGGCAGGATGGTCTTCTGTCCTGACATGAGCGACGAGAACGGGAAGCCCCAGGCGTAGACGTGGTACATGGGGACGACTATCATGCTCACGTCGCGGCTCGTGATGAGGATTCCCCTGGGCCCGGCCCCGAAGCCCCCCACCATGGCGAGCACGGAGAAGGCGTGAAGGACCACCTGCCTGTGGCTGTGGTAGACCCCCTTCGGCAACCCAGTGGTGCCGCTAGTGTAGAACATGAAGGCCGGCCTCCTCTCGCTGACTGTCGGCCACTGGTAGCGCCCTCCCCTCTCCTTCAGGAGGTCCTCGTAGTGGACTGCAGGGACCCCTCCAACCTTCTGGGGGACAGAGTCAGTGTCGACAACTATCACCTGCTTAACTGAGGGCGCCTTCGGAAGTATGGCCTCGGCCAGGGGTATGAAGTCGGAGTTCAGCACGAGGACCTTGTCCTGGGCCTGGTTCATGATGTAGACGAGCTCCTGCGGCGAGAGCCTCACGTTGAGCGGGTGGAGTACGTGGCCCATCATGGGGACGGCGTAGTAGAGCTCGAGGTGCCAGTGCGTGTTCCACTCCATCGTGGCGACCCTGTCGAGGCCCGAGATGCCCAGCGTCGAGAGGGCGGCGGCCAGCCTCTCGACCCTGTCGGCGAACTCGGAGTAGGTGTACCTGAAGACGCCCTTCTTGGTCCTATAAGCTATCACCTGGTCGTAGAACAGGTCCCTGGCCCTCTCATAGACCCTGTGGATGGTCAGCTCGGAGCCAGGCCTTTCAGGGACCTCCTCTGGAAGAGACACAGCTCCGTACACCTCTTTCTGTTCTAAATGGGGGTGAATTAATATTTATCCGGGCGTCACTAAGCGGCACAGCTTTACGGAAGCACTTTATGTCCTTAAATAGCTGGCCGACCAGAGACCTGAGGCCCGTGTTGAAGAGGCGCCTGACAGCCTCCGGCTATGCCGAGGTCGGGACAGCGGGACCCCACGAAGTGCTCGTCAGGCGCGGCGGCAGCCCGCTCTGCCTGGCCGTCATTGAGGACTGGCCCATGCTCAATGTCTTCAGGCTTGGGGCTAGGCTGAGGATAGTGCGGTCCCCTGAGCACCTGCAGTCCCTGAGGCCCCCCTTCAGGGTCGTCGTCAGGAGAGGCGACGACCTTGAGGCCGTTGGGGAAGCAGTGGTAAAGGACGACCTCAGCCTTGAGCCCCAGCTCCCCCTGCCAGGCACCTGGGCCCTGGCCGACCCCCTCACGTCCATGGGGGTTGACGTTGAGGGGGCACTGGCGGAGCTGACGTTGAGGCTCTCGCCGTTCCTTGTAATGCTCGTCAGGGGCTACACATCGCCCCTCTCAGCCGAGATGGTTCCCCCCTTCTGGGCCCCAAGGGCGCCGGTCCTTATGGCGGAGCTTGAGGGCTTCAGGCCACCCCCTATGCGCGGGAGGGCCATAGTGGTGAGGCTGGGCCCTGGCGTTGACCCGAGGCCGGCCCTTGAGGAGGCTGAGGAGGAGCTGAGGGGGCTCCAGGGCAGAGGGTGTTAGTCCTTAATGGTCTCAAGCATGCTTAGGACCTGCCATATCTTGGTCCTCGCGTGCAGCGGCATGTTGGGGTCCTGGCTGACCTCGTCAAGGGCCCCTATGGCGTTAGCCGCCCTGACGCCGGGCGAGAGGCGCGTGTCACGGAGGTAAGTCAGGGCGGTGGCGGCCGCCCTCCTTATGTTCCTCGGCACGGCGGCGTCGTTCACTATCGTGGTAAGGATGGTCATGGCGAACTTTATCTTGTCCTCCGCGCTTACCTTGGCGGACGCCATATTTCGTCCCCCTCCTTTATCTGGTTAAGCTTACGAGTTAAAAGTTAAAAAGCTCATATAAAGATAGCATGACTTTAAAACCCTCTAAACGCTAGGCCCTCGGGTGAACCTCAATGGGGAAGGTAAAGAAGGTCGTGCTAGACACGGCGGAGTTCCACCCGCTTCACGGGAACTGGGTCAACCTGGCCCAGACCATAGCCAAGGAGCTTAACGTGAACCTCGAGGTCAAGCAGGAGGACTACGTTTACGCCATATCCTACGGTGACAAGGACGACTTCGGCATGGCCTGGCTTCCCCAGCTCTTCCTGGAGATGGAGGACGGCAGCGTCAAGCTCGTCATGAGCCAGTACCCCTTCGACCCAGCCACGACGAAGCCGAGCGACGAGATGGCCCTGGCCGAGGCCAGGAGGAAGGTCCAGGAGATCCTCAAGGACCCCTGAGGGCCGGCCAATGGGGCAGGCCAAGGGGTGGCCTAAGGGAGCCTTTGAGGCCAGCCTCACCGTAGTTGAGGCCATAATAGCGGCCGTCATAGTCGTCGTGATAGTGCTCGCGCTATACGCCACGGTCCTGGAGATTTTCTCAGCTGTCACCTCGGGCAGCGTAAACGCTGTGCACGACTCTGTGCTGAGCATAGTGGACCTCGTGATCATAATGCTGCTCGCGGCTGACCTCCTGAGGACCATAGTGGTGAGCGTGAGGGAGGGCAGGATGCCGGCCAGGAGCATAGTTGAGATAGCCCTGTTAGTGATCGTTAGGGAGATGGTGGCGACGTCGCTTGAGGGCTTTAACTACGTTACTATGCTTGCGCTCTCCGCCTCCTTCCTGGCGGTGTCCGGCTCCTATATCATAATAACAAAGTACGCGGAGAAGTGACCTGATGTACCCGCGGCCTGGCATTAGCCGTCCATGCCAAGGAGCTTTCCCCGCTAACAGCGTCCTGTTATAACCTGCGGTACCGCCGGCCCACCAGTACGTCATGGGCTGCGGTCGAGCCCAGCGTCGCAGAGCTCCCATCTGAGGGATAAACCGTTAGGAGACCCTGTCGCACAGTAGGCCTAGGACCCTAGGTCGCGTTGCGTTACCAGAAATCAACCTGTCATTGGCCCGATAGCAGTTTCGCCAGGTCGCTCACCCTCTTGGCTATCTCGTTGACCACCTCCTCGAGCCACTCCCTGCCCTTGTCGGCTGAGGCCTTAGTTGGGTCGCCGAGGACGGCGGCCGGGTAGAGCGCTTCATCAATGGCTGGGGACTCCACCGAGAGCCCCTGTACGTAGATGAGGGCGTTCCTGAGCCCCTTGAGGCCCTCCGCCTTTTCCTCGCCTGAGGGGGACCAGCCAGTTACGTTAGGCCTAGCTGAGCTCATGTCCACGTGGGCCCCGTCTATGTAAAGCATGGCGCTGGTCTCGTCCTCCCCCGCGTGGCCAGGGGCCGTGAAGAGCCTCCTCAGGGCCTCCCTGCCGGCGTCCCTCCACCAGTCGAACATGACTATGGTCGCCCCGGTCCCGTAGGCTGCGTCCTTCATCGCGACCCTTATGGCCGTTGAGTTCCCGCCGTGGCCGTTTATTATCACTATCAGCTTGTACCCGTTCCTCACGATCTCCTTCAGCACGCTCCTGACGTACGCTATGAAGGCCTCTATCTCGACGTTCACCGTGCCGGGGAACCTGGCGAGGCCGGGCGAGACCCCATACCATATAGGGGGGAAGAGGTGAGCGCCCAGCCTCTCGGCGACCCGCTGGGCCACCCAGATGGCCTCAATTGCGTCAGTGCCCAGGGGCAGGTGGTCGCCGTGCCTCTCCAGGGACCCTATTGGGAGGACCGCTATGAGCTTGCTTTCCCTGTCGTAGTGGGAGCCGGGGAGCTCCCAGACCTCCTTCGCCAAGGCCGGCACCCGCGTTATTACCGCTGGGCGGCCTGAAAATAAAGGTGCAGGGCCTTGAGGCTCCGTGAGCCGCCAAGGATAAAGGTCCTTGAGGCGGCCGGCGCCATAGCAGACGGCAGGGTCCACCTCGTCAAGCGCCTCACGCCCGACAGGCTTGACGCTACCGTCGTAAGCAGTGAGGGGGACAGGAGGTACAGGGTCATCGTAGTCAAGGAGGGGGGAGGGTACAGGGTCTACAGCGACGACAACGGGACCAGGCTGAGGGGCTACGTGGGCTACCCGATAATATCTGTGCTCATGCTCGCCGGCGCGCTGCCCAGGGACGAACAGGTTGAGGTCGCCCTCAAGGGGATTGACTGGAGGAGGCTCAACGAGACCTATAAGAAGTACTCGGTAGTGGAGGAGATAGTCCTCAAGAGGGCGAGCGAACAGGTGCCCAGGGGAAGGGTCGAGGCCTTCAGGGAGAAGGTCATGGGTGAGCTCAGGAAGGTCCCCTTCACCTATGACGAGTCGCTGGCCAAGGGCTAGCGGCCGTCCTCCCTGCCTCAGGGGAGAGCCTTCGCAGGGCCTTTGAGAAGTTCCTCCCATAGCTTGACAACCTCTTACCTGGACGTGTAACCCATGTCAGCTAAGTCAGGCTTTTTTCCTGAGGCCGCCCTCTCGTAACAGGGAAGATGGGGCTCATAGAGGAGTGCGCCGAGGAGCTGGAGAGGCTCTACGCGGCCTCCAGGGTCTACCAGGTGAGCACGGAGATAGTGGGGGAGCCCCAGGCTTCCCCGGTCGAGAAGGAGCTCTCCCTTATCGTCAAGAGCGTCCACGAGCCGAGCATTGACGAGATACCTCTCCTCGGCGCCCTGCTCGAGGCCTTCGACTTCTCTGAGATCTACGAGTACGAGAGGGTCGTCGAGGCGCCGGGCGGCAGCAGGGCTGAGCACCTGGCCAGGTTCCTCCAGGAGGCCCTCTCAACAGGGCGGGCCGTCATAATGGTGGCCCCAAGCCTCCTAGGGGTCTCCCTGGCCGGGAGGATACCTGATGAGCTGGTTGAAGAGCTCGACCAGGGCGCGACGGCCCAGGTCAGCGTCAGGTCAGATGGGCTGCTTTACCTGCCGCTCAAGGAGGCCTTAGACGAGCAGTCCATCGAGGTAGTGGGCAAGAGCAACAGCGAGAGCAGCGGGGAGAGGGCCCGCTGGCTTATCGAGGAGGCCAGGAGGAGGGGGATAAGGACGAGGGGGCCCGTCTTCCTGCCCGACAACAGGGCCGTGGTCGAGTACGTCACCTCCATAGGCTCAAGGGGCTACCTGTACAGGGTACCCGTTACAAAGCTGGCCGCGGTGCTGCTGGCCATAGACCACTGCCTCGACAGGGATGACCTTGAGGAGATGAGGAGGCCCGAGGTCAGCTCCCACACCGTTTACGCCCTCAGGCTCTCCGAGGGCCAGCTGAAGTCCCTGACGTCGACCCTGATAGGGCTCCAGGGCGTGAGGGGCTCCCTGCTGGCCAGGCTGCCCCAGAAGCTGGAGCCCTTCTTTGAGCGCGGCTCAAGGGAGACCGTGGCGGAGGTCCTCAGGAAGCTGGCGGTCCTCTAGCTCACCTCAGCAGGAGGTCCTTGTACTTCTCTACGTAATCTATGCTCGTCCTGAGGTCAGCGAAGATCTTTGACACGTACTCCACGTCAGGGACCTCGACCTTGCCTGACCCCCTCCTCTCGGCCACGACCTTGGCGGGCTGGAGCAGCTGGACGGCATACCTAAGGCTGCGCTCCTTTCCTATCTTGGTCAGTAGGGCCAGGGCGTCCTCGGAGAGCTCGACGTCCTCCTCGGAGGCCCTCAGCTTCAGTATCTCCCTGATCTCGTCCTCCGTGTAGGGCTTCGTCGTTATTATGAGGAGCCTGTCGAGCAGGTCTCTCGGCATGCCGTGGGGGGCGACTTCGTCCGTGCCCCTCACGGTCGTCATGCCCCTGTTCGTGGCGAGCACTATGATTGGGGCGAACTCGCTCTCCATGGCCTTGCTCAGGAAGCTGTAGGCCTCTATGTCAAGCATGTGGGCGTCGTCTATAAACAGTATACCCGGGACCAGCTCTGCCTTGCCTTCGTCCCTCAGCTTCTTGACAAGCTCGTCTGTCCTGGCCCTGACCTCGTCAGTTATGGTGGCCTCCTCCCTCAGGAAGCCGAAGAGCGTGAAGGCCGCCCTCTGGGCCGCCAGCGAGGCGTCTATGTCATGGAACGTCAGGGTCCTGACTATGTCCCTCCTGGACCTCAGCTTCCCCGAGGGCACCTCTACCTCCTGGGTCACGTCGATGTCGAAGACCTTCTCCGCCTTCTCCCTGACGCGGCCGAGCCTCCTCACGTCGCCAGTCTCAACGTCTATCATTATCACGTCCCCCTTCCTCACCCCAAGCGCCTGGAGCTGCTGGGCCACCTCGGGGCCGACCGTGAAGGTGGCCGAGTCGTCCTTGGTCTCCAGGGATATCCTGGCGCCCCCGAGGACTGGGTATGGGTAGAAGGGCGAGGTCTTCTTGATGTACTTCAGCTCAGTGACGACGCCGGTGACCACCTCCCTGGTCTCCCTGATCCTTATCCCGACGGCTCTCCTGAACGCCTGCATCAGGAAGGCCGTCTTGTTCTCGGCCGCCAGTACCTCGGCCCCGTTGACAGCTACGAAGGGCGTGTCCTCGCCCAGCTCCCTCGCCATCGCGACCGCTATGGCGGTCTTGCCGGTCCCGCTGGGCCCAACCATGAGGACGCCCTTCCCGCCAAGCCTCC
>JAPWTO010000003.1:0-43134 GCA_028276005.1 Acidilobus sp. | reverse complement strand
GTAACGTGGAGCCAGGCGAGAAGTCGGTCTATGTTATCAACCTGAGCAGGGTTTACTATGGAAGGAGCACCAACAGGGCTAAGAGGGCTGTTGACTTAATCAGGAGGTTTGTGTCAAGACATGCCAAGGTGCCCGTCGATTCCGTTGTAATACTAAACGACGTAAATAACTTTGTGTGGAGCCGCGGCATAAAGAGGCCGCCGAGAAGGGTTAAGGTCCTGGTCACGCTGGTAAGCGGGGAGGAGGGCAACAGGGCCATAGTGTCGCTGGCCAGAAATAAGCTGCCTCCAGGGCGGCTTTCCAAGGAAACTCCGCAGTGAGCCTTTAGAGGCCTGTGAAGGTCATCTGTATCCTGGCTATCTCAGGTCCACTAGTGTCATTACCTACTATTGCTCCCTTGCTGTTTACGACTAGTCCTGTCCTCACGAACGAGACCCCAAAGTTAACTGTGCCCGTCCTGAAGGGGACCTTGAAGAGGTCCTTTAAGAACTCTACCTCCTCATCTGTTGCGTCAGGGTGCACGAGACCTCCCACGTCAGTCACGGCGACTACGGTTCCCACGCTGCTTATGCCTCCTATTGACCTCTTGACCACCTCAACCCCTAACGCGTCCCTGATGACCTTGATTACTTCGTCCTCGAGGTTTGGATAGACCAGCGCCCCGTGGCTGTTAGCCACTATGATGTTTCCTAAAGCGTTGCTCCTGCTTCGCACAACGACCAAGTTGAAGTCCCCTAAAGACGACCTTAGCCTGCTAAGTTCGTCCTGGATTATAGCGTCTGGAACTAGGAGAGCGTTGTTGTTACCTGCTACTAGGACCCCCAGCAGCCTTGTGCCCATCACTCTAGTCTCATAGACGTCCACCTGCAACACCTTAGAAATCGTGTCAATGTCTTTCGGCGTTAGCCCTGGTGGCACCAGCGCAAACCTGTCATTAGCATAAATGTAAACCCCGACGTTGCTATTGCCGAAGACCTGGAGCTTGGCGACCTCAAACGGCACGGCTGCCCCCTGAGTAGACTCTCTGTCGACCAAAATAAAGCAGTCGCGAGAAGCCTTGTGGTAGCCGGGCGGGGATTCGAACCCCGGTCACGGGGGCTCCCCCGGCGCCGTCTGTCTAGCGGCCCGCCGTCCAGAGCCCCGCATCCTGGGCCGCTAGACGACCCGGCTACCCACATCCTGCTAACCTTGTTGGGTTAATAAGGGTTTAACACCTACGTGGTGATGGGACCCTATGGCCGAGAGCTTCGAAAGGGCCCTCTCGCTCTGCTCTGACGAGGAGAGCTGCAGGCGGGCTGCCGAGGAGCTGTTGAGGGGGCTGTGCCCGGACACAGCGCTGTGTAGTGGTCAGAAGGTCGCTTCATCTAGGAACTACGATTGGATCGAGCTACTCCTTAAGAAAGGCGTCCCTGACGGAAGGCGGAGGCTCGTACTTTACGTGGTCTCTAGGTACCTAGTTAACGTCAAGGGCTTAAGCGAGGAGGACGCTATAGCTGAGGTGAAGGACTTCCTAAGGAAGAGCTGCGAGAACTACAATAACTGCAGTAAAGTCTATGACTCGTGGATCAGAAATGTAATCAATAGAGTCAAGTCAGGGGGCTGGAAGCCGTGGACCTTAGAGAAGCTGAAGGAGAAGGACCCGCAGCTCTACTCTGCCGTGAGCGACATTGTATTAAAGGGCCCTGAAGTTTAGCGTTCGCCCTTTATAGGCCTTGCGGAGGAAGCCTGACCCAGGGAACAAGAGATAGAGGCCCTAGCGAAGCTCGGGCTTGGAATAGAAGTAAAGCTTGTGCAATACCTGCCAGAGGCCCCAAAGCTTGTAGCGGCAGCGTCAAAGATGACTATATCGCATAAGGGCTCGAGCGAGCTCCTTAGTATAGACAATGAAGAGGTAGAAGTGTGGATTAAGGAAACCCTGAAGAGGGAGCACCTAAGTCCATGGGAGCATGCAAGCTACACGTTCATAGTTGAGGGGTGCTCAAGGGTCTGCTCCCATCAGTTGGTGAGGCACAGGGTAGCAAGCTATACTCAGCAGTCCATGAGGTTCACCGAGGCCTCGCTTAGGGCAATGGCCCTTGAGGCCGCCAAGGCGCTTGGAGCTGAGTGCCCTAACAAGCCGAAGGGCAGCGCTGCCAGGGACGCCTACCTTTGCTACTCTAGGTCGCTCAGGACAGCGGCCGAGAGGCTCGGGGCCGAGGAAGCCCTGAGGCTGGCCTGGTTAAGCTACGTCATACCGCCATCGCTAGCGGTTGATATGGAAAAGGCCCTGGCCTACGCCAGAGAGCTACTCGAGGCCACCTCAAGTTATTATGAGCTGCTCTCAAAGGGCGTTCCCCGTGAAGACGCGAGGTTCGTCATACCTATGTCGGTGAGAACCAAGATTACGTTCACGATGAACGCAAGGGAGCTAGTGCAGTCGTTCCTGCCGCTCAGAATGTGTACACATGCCCAATGGGAGATAAGACATGTGGCCTGGCTGACCTGGAGAGAGCTGGTGAAAGTTCACCCGCAGATCTTCAAGTACGCGGGCCCCTCCTGCGTCTTCTTTAACAATTCTCAGCTGCCAGAGCCAACGACACTGGAGGACTACTTATCGGGAAAGGCCAAGTTCGTGATAAATAGGTGCCCTGAGCTCGTCGAGAGGGACAAGATCCACAGCTGCCTGCTCCTTGCCTACAGGTCGCTCTCGGAGGACCCTTTAAGGGGGTCTAAGGCCTCTTCTGGAGATAACAAAGCCGGGCGCGCTGGTGAGGCCCATCAAAGCGACAGTTGAGGGGAGCCCAAGCGATGATATAAGTCCAACTATATGATCTGGATGCCACAGCTCGCTGGCGCTCATAGCGTCACTTGTTATTACTATCCTGAGGCCTCTTGAGGCCCCTCTTATGAGAATCTCCCTGAGGTCCCTGAGATCCCACTCCCCACTTAACAGGGGCCTTAGGGGTACCTCTAAAGCGCCGCCCCCCTTTGACCTAAACAGGTTAAGCGTGGATCTATCCGGTAAGAGCCTGGCTGAAGGGTTAAGCCTCACCATATCAACTCTCTTCAATCTGGCCGCATACCTATAGCCTTCCAGGTTACAAGGCCTCACAGACGCTATTACATCCAGTTGCAGCCTTGACAGGAACTTGACAAGATCACGCCTATCCTTAGCCTCCACAGTGGCCTTAGGGTAGATAATAACTCCTGCTTTGGCGGCCTCCTCTAAAGCGTCCTCGTATAGCGACGGCCTAACTCCAAGAGCTAAATAACCCATTCTGCCGGCGAGGCTGATTATCTTGACCAGCTCCTTCTTGTCGTCAGCCCCTATGGATAGGTCCACGAACTTCATCTTGTCAGGCCTAGGAGCTTATCCTTGACCTGAGGTAGTCCTCGGCCTTACTCCTACCTCCTGAGAACCTTACAGTGAGCTTTATCACGTCGTCCGAGTCACTGAGAACGAACTTGTTAGCTAACGCCTTCTGCTTGTCCAAACGGATGTGAAGAACGCCGTCCTTAGCGAGCCTCTCGTCAAGCGTTGATAGCAAGTACTTCCTGTCAGGCGGCGAGAGCCCCTCGAGTATCCTATCAAAGACCTCCGAAGCCTTGTCTTCATCGCAGGCAGCTGTCAGGACTATTATGGGATTACCGAAATACCCCCTAAGGTCCTCCTCAACTATCTGCGTGTCACCGACTATATTCATCAGCGCCTTGAGGACCTTGGCCTTATCCTCGGTCGCGTGGACGAAGACCCTTGCCTCTAAGGACCTAATTAACACTATATTCCCACCAGGGGCTACTTCTCCTCAGGCTCTATTAGCCTGGCGCCCCTGCTGGCCTCGTGCCTCCTCTTCTCCTCCCTCTCTTTCCGCTTCTTCCCCCACTTGTATATGTGTGTGCCCCTTAGGCCGCGAGAGCTCAGCAGGCCCCTGGCCCTCTTGCCTGCCGAGGTAAGGCCACGGAAAGGCCTGCCCTTAGCGCTAGCGCTCTCTGCAACCCACCTGAGCTGGGGGTCGCTCCTTATGGTAGGGGCGTTGGGGTCAACCATTATTACCTCATACCACGTGTACTGGCCGTCCTCACCTACGTAGTAGCTCCCAAGGACGACTAGGCTCCTGTACTTTCTCTGAGCCTTCTCCTCGGCAACAGCCTGAAGGCTCTTAGCTAGGGTGTAGCCCTCGACGCCCATCCTCTTAGGCCTTCTGCCGGACCTGGGCCTAGGCTTCCTCTGGCCCCCCTTCCTGACCCTGACCCTGACCACTATAATGCCCTGCTTAGCCTTGTAGCCCAGCGCCCTCGCCCTGTCAAGCCTTAACGGCTTATCGACCCTAGCTACGACTGGCTGCCTTCTCCACTCTATGAGCCTCTGCTTCATCAGGGCGCCGTGCTCACCTTCCATGGGCCTCTTCCAGGCCTCGGCAATGTAGTGATATAGCCCCTGCGCCACGTTGAACCCTCTGCATCATCTGCTGTAAAGCCGAGGGTTTTTAACCTAATCATGAACTCTTCTCTTGAGGCAAGTTGAAGCTGGAGACGTTGTTGAAGGCCATAGGCAACAACCCAATGTATCACGTAACCGTAACCAATGAAAGGGTGATGCTGAGGGCCAGAGCGCCTTCGGAGAGCGAGGCGGCCTCAGTTGATTCAGGATCCAGCAGCAACAGGGATGTCGTAGTGCTGTTCTCGGTAGAGAGCTCGGGCGAGCTGAAGGTCTTGGAGGCTTATGTGGAGACGCCCTCAGGTAGGAGACCTATATCACTTGATGAGATAGAGTGGTGGCTGAATATATTAGAGTCTATGGCCTGAGGTAGCCCTTCTCCAGTCCCCTGAGGCTGCTATAGGCCGCGTGGACTAGGTATAGGTAGGAGTTAAGGATTGCACGTAACCCGTTAACGTCCTGTGCGGTGAGGTATACTGATACGCAGCCTCCTTCAGCGATTACTTTGACGTGACCCTTGGCAGGCTGAACTGGCTGAGAGGCCTCAGCTTCAAGGGCCCTGAGCAAGTGCAATGCAGACTCTCCCAGGCACAGGGTGACCTTTGCCTCAGCCTTCATAGCCTCACCCTAATTATAGGACCTGAGAAGCCCTTCTCGCTTCGCGGCACAATCAAGTAAACGCCCTCCTCTTCCCTTACTTCCAGGTAGTTACCAACAGGCTCGTTTAGCACCTGAAGCGCGAAGGCCTTAGCGACAGCATCGACGACGTTAAAAGTACTCTCAGAGACGCCGTAAACTCCCCTGCACCCGTTTACCTGAACCCTTGACCTAAGCTCCCTTCTCAGGATGACGCCAACTATGGGAAGTCTAGTCACCTCGACGAGGCCTTTCTCCTCAGGCCTAAAGCTAATCATAATGCCAGGGTTGCCTTTCCTCTCCATAAGCGTCACGAGCCTCTCTACGTTTAGTCTCCTCGCTATCGCGCCAAGCTCGTCCATAGAAAGGTGACCTCGCGTGAGCCTAACCACGCCGTATACCGTTGCCTCAAGGTCCTTGATAAAAGACCTTGTTCTCTTGCTGGGCCTATGACTGCTCGTTAACAGGACCAGCGGTCTCTCGCTCCTGCCGCTTAAGGACCTTAGGAGCCTAAGGGGTACCTCTTCGTCACGAAACAAGATGACGCCTCCTCACTGGCCCGTTGAGTAGTACCTGGGCAGGTAGGTCGCTAGCTCAGTCCTAGGGACGTAAGCGCCGCCGGCCCATACGTGGCCGCACTTGACGCACTTCCATATACCTGTTGACACCCTCTTCACGGTGCTCACGCTGCCGCAGAAGGGGCACTGATGATCAGCGTACCTCTTCTCGAGAACAGCCTTCACCCTCTTCCTAATGGTGGAGCCATACCTGGCCCCATACCTTCCAGCTATTCCAACCACCTTAGTGTGGCTGTAGACCATTGCTTGCCACCCTAGCCTGCCTGCTTGCCCAGCTGGAGGGCCTGGTCCAGCAATTTAAAGTAAATCTGCGAGGCCTTTCTCGAGACCTCTATGGCCCTGGAAAGCTCGCTCCTCGTGTAGCCTCCTATGCTGCTCTTCTGTGCCCCAACTATGTTGCCCTCCTCGTCAAAGGCCAGGATCAGCCTGGCGTCTGCTATAAGCTCCTCGTCAAGGTTAGGGTCAACGACTATATAGTCCCCTATCTTGGCCGTTGTGACTAAGACCACCCTCTTATTGAGCTTAAGCGGCGTTGCTAGCTTGTCCCTGTGAACTATCAGCTCGCCAGACTCCGTCTCCTCATACTCGGGCAGCTTAGTGTTCATCAGCGCCGCCATGACCCCTAACATGCTGGCGTCAAAGTAGTTACCGTCGTAGTCCAGGACGTAGACGTCTACCCATAAGACCCAGGCTTTCTCACCAGGCCTTATAACGAGCGACTTAAGGTCTATGGCCTTAGGGTCCCTTAGGCTCCTATCTATGACCCTCGCCAGCTCTATGGCGTTTTCGTCAGGCGGGCCAGGCTCAAAGACAGGTGACGCCATCGGTACGAGCTCGGAGTTAACCTGGAGAACGCCTTCGTCAGGCGTATCAGGGAAAGGCCTGCCAGGCTCTATCTTAACACCCACCATGACTTGGGTCTTCCCGAGCTTGACCAGCGCTGAGCCGTTAGCCTTCTCTATCACGCCTACCTCTATTGTTATGTTGCGTGGGCTCACTAGGTCCCGCTGATCCGACCTCAGGCCCCTCTTCAACATGCTGATTAGGCTCTCGCTCTTTATCCTGGAAACCACTGGAAGCCTGTAGGGCGTATAGCTCACTCCGCCTCCACCTCTATTGAGCCCTTCAAGGCCTCCTTCTCCTTCTCCACAATATCACTTATGACTTTGAGCGCCATATCTATCCCCTTCTGCATCTCTTCAACAGTCATAACGCCGTTAAGCTGGAACAGCGTTATAAGCCCTAGGTCAGGGGCTGCCGCCACGGGCATGTCGGCGTCGCCGAAGTTGTCCTCTAACTCATTTATGTCAAGGACCACCACCCCGTCGACCTTGCCCACGGCCACCCCAGCCACGAGGCCCTTCATGGGAATCCCAGCGTCAGCCAGCGCCGCTGAGGCCGCAGTCACGCTCGCGGTCCTGGTGCCCCCGTCAGACTGAAGGACCTCTATATAGACTTCGATAGCCGTCCTGGGGAAGAGCTCTGATAGGACCACCGGCTCTAGGGCCTCCCGCACGACCTTTGACAGCTCTATCTCCCTCCTCGTCGGGACTGGGCTCTTCCTCTCCTCAGTGGAGAAGGGCGCCATGTGATACCTCACGAACAGCGAGGCCCTGTCAGGCAGTATCGCGAACCTCTGCGGCGGCTCGCGAGGACCATAGACGGCGGCTATGACCTTGGTCTTGCCGTAACTTACCAGGGCTGAGCCGTCAGCGTTGGAAAGCACGCCAACCTTGATGTCCACAGGCCTCATTTCATCTGGCAGCCTGCCGTCCAGCCTTCTGCCCATCTCGTCTATGAACCTTTCCGGCCTCTGCTTCACCCTAGACACCCCGGACCTTGCGCTCCTCCTCTATAAACTCCTTAATCCTCCTAGTAAGCCCTGCGAGGTGGGACTGCTCCTCTATCATCCTTATCGCCATGATCGCTATCTCCTGCAGAAGCTCGTTAGGACAAGTTATGTGGATTCTCCCATTCACAGCGACGAAGAAGTCGCAGCCGGTGCTGCTCCTTAGTATCTCAAGCATAGAGCCCTTCTTACCTATGACGCGCGGAACCTTGACAGGCTTCACTGTTACAACAGTACCCTCTACCACCCTGCCGAGGCCCTTGTCCTGTACTGTGAGGACTGGGTCGCGGGTCCTGTCAAAGGCCACTATCTTAGCCTTAACGTAATCACCTATCTTGAGGTATGAGAAGGGGTCATCGGGCACGCGGCCACCTTGCTTGACGCCAAAGAAGTCCTGGACGCTCAGAACGCCCATGTAAGGGGAATTGATGTCCAGGAACCAGTTAGCAGCCCCGTGAGAGGTGACAAGACCTATTACTATATCGCCTTCCCTAGGAAAGTAGAAGCCCTTAAGCGGTATGTAGTTGGCTTCCTCCTGAGAGGCCTCAACTAGCCCAAGCACTGTAGCCCTTTTAACGCCACCATAATCGAAGACGTAGATCCCCTTGTTCTCACTAAGGCCCTCTACGACCTCGCCTGGCGCCAGCAGGTATTTTCTTGGCGCCTGAGGCTTCTCGCTGCTCACGCGCCACTCACCTTCACATTAACGTGAGCCTGTCCCTTTGCAAGGCTTTGTATCTTATCTATGACCTCGAGTTGTAGCCCTGCCGGTATCTCGAGCTCAACCTTAAGGCTGCCGTCGTCAAGCCATGTAGTCTTCTTAACGTCGCCAAGCCTCTTGATCTCACCTATTGCGCGGCCCGCGTAGGCAGTGGGTATTGTGGCCTCGATGAGGGCCCGGGCGACCTTTATTGGCATGACCGTGGCCATCCTCTTTATAGCCTCCAGGGCCTGGACCTCGACTGGCTTGAATGGATCAACGCCTATCCTGAGCTGCTCGAAGAGGGCCTCTATCCTGGTCTCGGGTATAGGGGTTCCAGTCTTGGGATCAACGGCGTTCCTAGCTATGTAAGTTATTATCTGCCTTCTCTTCGTCTCTATGATCTTCCTTCTCTCCTCCTCAGTCAGCTGTATCTGACCCTCCTTGAGTATCTTCTCCGCTATAGCGTTTATGTCCTCGGTCCCGAAGGCTTTCCTGAGGGCATCAGGGCTTGCCTTAAGGCCCTTCCTGACGTCCTTATAAACTGTGTCCGCCCAGAGGACCTCTGATATAGACACGTTGCCGCCCTCCTTGTACCTGAAGGCCTCGTTAGGCTTCACGAGGATCTCGAACCGCTGCCCCTTTATCTCGATCCACGCGATAACGTATTCCTGTTTTTTCGGCACGCTCCTCCCCCTCAGAGGTGTAACTAACTTATGTTTATTCGCTAAGCGGTGCCTTAAGCGAGCTCGCCCTTGACCTCCTTTAGGTAGTCGCTTATGGCCTCGGGCTTGACCTTTGTAAATGTCCTCTCCTTTACGTCAATGTACGCTACCTCGACGAGCTTGTCAAAAGAAGCTACCAGTTCTTCCTTCTTCTCCTCGCTTGAGGCCAGCCTCCCCTTGAACAGAGAGACTATAGAGGCCCTTATAGCGTCCTCCAGGGTCATGTCTTTCCTATAGACCTTCTCGAGGTAATTGTTAGCGGCGTCTCCCCCAAGGCCTATGGCGATCGCATAGTAGCTGAAGTACTGTCCTCCCGGCTCTGTCCTGAACAGCCTTGGACTTCCATCAGGGTCGACGCCACCGAATATCAGGGCGACGCCGAACGGCCTGACGCCGCCGTGCTGCGTGTAGAGCTGCTTGAGGTCGGCAACGGCCTTAGCCACGTACTCAGTGGAAGGCGGCTCGCCATAGGTCAGCCTGTGCCTAACCGTGATGAGCCTAGCGTAGTCTATTAGGACGCGGCCATCGCTTCCCATGCCCGCAAAGGTGACCCCTATGTGGTCATCGACCTTGTAGATCTTCTCTATGCCGTCAAGGTCCAGGAGCGGCATCATCTTCCTCTTCTCAGCAGCGAGAACTACGCCGCTCTCGACAACTATGCCCAAGCTTGTCCATCCCTTCCTGACCGCCTCGAAGGCGTACCTGACCTGGTACAGCTCGCCGTCAGGCGAGAATATCGTTATCGCCCGATCGTACGCCGATGGAGGCGCTGCCATAGCCATGAAGCTCAGTCCCCTAACAAACGAGGCGGGCGCCCTTTTAAATGACTATCCAGGTCTGTCAGGCCAGGGCCCTAAGAAGCCATGGCCTGGCCCACTTGAGCTTCCTTGGGTTCCTCCTCAGGATAACAGCGTTCTTATAGCACTTGCTGCTGCAGAACCAGAGAACCTCGCCGCGCTCGGTAACGTACATCCTGCCTGTGCCCGGCTCTATAGGCCTTCCGCAGAAGGCACAGGTCATCTCCTTGGGCACGTGCCTTCCCCCTGTGCCCAGTGGGCCTTACCTATTAAGCGTTGCTCCGCCTCTCAGGCTCTATGTGAACTACCAGGTCCACGTTATACTTAGACTTGGCGACCCTCTCTAGCTTATCAGCGATCGCGTGGGCCTCCTCAACGCTCTCCTCTGACGGCACTGATATCACGGCGTAACCTGACACCTGGGACCCCGCTATCGTCCTCAGCCTGAGGTCCTTCACCTTAACTCCCATGAGCTCAAAGTCCCTCTTGAGGCCCTCAACTACCTCGGACGGGGGCGAGGGAAGGGACAGCTTGCGTAGGACGTCCCTTGTGTTCACGGCTACCTGGTAAACCAGGTAAACCAGTAAAGCCGCAGCCCCTGCCCTGTCTATCATGTAGCCATAGTCGTGAGTTAGAGGGATCAGGGCTAAAGCTATGACGCTCTCGGCTATCTCGCTCGTAGTGAGGTTCGCATAGACTTCCAGCCCCCTGCCCACCCTTCTGGCTGCAAGCACTGAGAGCGTGTAGAGCGCCAATACGCCGGCTGGCACCGTCCAGGCGTAGCCCGCGACCCTGTAGGGCGTTGGGTTAGCTACCTCGTCCACGCCGAGGCCCATGACGAACGCGTAGACCACGAGCGTGAAGACCGCTGAGCTAAAGCTGTAGCCGGCGTGACCAAGCGGGTGGTCGGCGTCAGGCGGCTTGAGGGCCTCGCGGTAGAACCAGAGGCCCGCTATCGCCGTGACCAGGTTGGCGACGCAGGTAAGCCCGTTAAGAATCAGCAGCCTGCTGCTGAAGATTACACCCCCCGCCAGGTTAGCGACAGAAGCTATGGCGGCCGCTAACACCGCCAGCCTGGCCAGCCTGCTCATGTCTTCAGTTGCCAAGTTTGACCCCTATCGGTTTTCCGATACCAGGGCTTAAATCTCGTTTAACAACCCGAGGACGCTAGGCCTGAAAAAGCCTAATGATATTAGGTGGGCCTAAGTTAAGTGTTAGGCCTCTTAAAGAACGCCACGTATATGAACGCCACCAGGACTACTATCATTATTGCCATCATGAACGACGTGAAGAACTGAGCGAAGGGCGCCGCCGCGAGGCTGTTGTAGTTGGTCAGGTTGTTATAGGTGGCTATCAGCTGGCCCCAGGGCTGTGGCAGGCTCAGCGCCTGCTGCGTGGTGAGTGACGCTATGAACCGTGGGAACTGCGAGAAGGCGTTCAGCATCTCCCCGGCCTCTATGCCTCCGAGGGCCGTCGCGGCCCCTATTATCAAGGCTGCAGCGCTCCCCTTTGAGACAGGCGCCCCCCTAAGGCCCAGGTAGAGGACGTAAACTATGGCCAGGAACTGCGCGGCCACCATGGCCAGGTGAAGCACGAATATCCAGGTGAAGTCATAATGCGGCCCGCTGGACAGCGCCACGCCGAAGCCGACCATTATGTTGTCAAACTTGTATGGCACGCCTATCAGGGTGACCAGGTAGGAGAACATCAATGGAACCATCAGGAGGAGCCCTATTAGTGACGGTATCAGAAACTTCCTGATAGAGGCCTCGAAGTACTGCCTCTCCGACTCAGGGTTCCTGAGGTAGGCTATGCCAAAGCCGCCCATTATGGCTATCATGGTTGCGGTGATAGCGCCCACCATGCTTGAGATGTAGAGGGGCCAGAACGTGGGGTTTGAGTAAGCCTCGACAACGTTAAGCGTTGGAGTGACGTTACCCGTTGACCCGCCCGTGACAAACGTGAGGCCCACGGGCTCGTTGAGGAAGGCAAAGACCCCCCTGAACCCAAAGGGTATCATTAGGGCTGAGGCGGCCATGAGGATCCCAATTATGTTGTGCGTCCTCGGGCTCCACCTGTCCCACCCGTACCAGTACGCTACCAGCGAGAAGAAGTTGAGGCCGACGAAGGCTATGGCTATGGCGAACGGCGCTATGTCTAAGGTTCCTAGGATAAGAGTGGCGAAGGGATAGTATGAGAACAGGAACACCGTGAACGCCGTCCCAAAGACGCCAGCTATGGCGTAGGTTACGGCATAGTACCTCATCAGCCTCCTGGCCATGTTGACCGTTAGCTGGTCCCCTCTCCTCATGCCCAGGTACTTGAGCAGGGGCACCAGGACCGCGAGGCCTATGATCAGGTTCACCATAACTATGTGTATGCCGAAGTTGAAGGCAAGCCAGAACACCGAGCTGTAGAACGTCATTCAGATCACCCCCTAGGCAACCTCCTCAAGCCTCTCGGTCCTCGAAGGAACCCAGAGGAACCTGTAGACTGTGTAGATCAGCGCTAGGCCCAGCAGCACATAGAACACACTGTACAGAGCCACCCCCCAGGCTGGCGGCTGGTTGACTGTCACCGTGTCGCTCAGCGTCATGATGCCGTAGACTACCCACGGCAGCCTGCCCATCTCCCTCGTGGCCCAGCCCATGTAGCTCGCGAACTGCGCCAGGGCGGCGGCAGGTATGAGGAGGTACATCCAGACCCTGTGAACCCTTGAGGCCCTGCCGGCCGCTACGTAGCCTGTCAGTATCAGGGCGTAGAGGCCCAGGGCTACGCCCGTTGTGACCATCGCGTAGTAAGTGTAGTCAACTATCAGCGGCGGCAGATAAGTTGAGGTGCCGGGGACCCCGAGGCCTGATGATATGTTGCCCCAGCTGCTGTAGTGCCCTAGCAGGTAGTCGTAGTTGGGCAGATAGGCGTTCAGCGTCCCATAGGCCAACAGCCTCTCAATAGCCGATGTGTGGAAGAGCTCGGCAACCGATGTGAAGCCTGGGACTCCAAGGCCCTCTATGGCAGCGAACTTCTCAGGCTGGTACTTGGCTACAGTGACGCCCATCTCGTGGCCAGCTATGAGGCCCTCGTAGGCTATCACTATGAGGGAGAACACGACCGCGAACTTGAAGCCCTTTTCAAGGTACTTCCTGTACCTCTCGTCCTTAGCGCTCATGAGCCTCGTCCCAAAGGCCGCCATCGCTGTGAACCCTGAGACTGTGAGCCCTGCGCCTATCGAGTGCAAGAACGTTGGCGCAAAGTCGGGCGACTGGAAGAGGTAAGTGTAGAGGTTATAGTACTTAACAGTGGTGTCAAGTATTGCGTTCAGGACCGCCAGCACAGGCGTTGAGGCCAGCCCTGGGTCAGCGAGGGCCCCTGAGTTAAGGACAAGCCTCAGAACGCTCTGGTTCAGCGTGTAGCCTGTGAATGACTCGTAGACTAACCTGTTAACTATTGTAACTGGCACGTAGGCCAGCACGGCGTCGTTCGTGGTCCCCTTTATTTGGACGCCAAGGGCCTGCAGGGTCGTGACGTTAAGATAGGACGCTATTGAGGCGGGTATGGCGACGAGGATCTTGGGGTAGCCCTCAGCGTAGAGCCACTGGCCCGTGTACGCGTTGTAGTCGGGCACCAGGCCCGTGGGCACCTGCATATAGGAGTTGGCAGCTAATATCATGGCGCCTGAGTACCAGGGGCCTATGAAGGCGAAGAACGTAAGCACGGCCCTGGCAGCCGGGGAGAGTCTGTCCCAGCCGTACCACAGCATGTAGATTACCAGCGCCTCCATTATGAAGGCGAAGACCTCTGCGTACATGGGGAAGTAGAGCCACTTGCCGACGGCAGCCAGCACTCTCGGCCACACTGTTATCAACCCGAACTCAACTAGCGTGCCCGTGGCGGCGCCAACGGCGAAGACCAGGGCTGTGGCCTTGATGAGGACCTTAGCTATCCTCATCCAGTCCTCGTCCTTCGTCTTGAAGTATATCAGCTCAGCTATGAAGGCCATGAAGGGCAGGCCTAGCACGTACTGAAGTATGCCCCAGTGAATACCTATGCCGATTATTGATAATGCCCTGACCCCCCAGAAGCTGTAATTAACGAGCTGGGACCATACGTCCAGGGGGCTCACCTAGGATAGTAGTTCAACAAGACACTCGTATTTAAAGTATGTAGTTTCGTTTCTAGAACGTTATTCCCTCAAAATTAGTATTATCACCACAACATAACGTACCATTTATTTACCTTATCTATAATTTCTTATTTTTATTAAAATCCTTCCTGGTTTCCAGCCAGCGACTCGAGCCACTTGTTGAGCGCCCCAGTAAACGACACCAGAACCGCGGCGGCCCTAGCCATATCGTCAAGCATTTTGTCAGGGCTCACGAGCCAGCCAAGGCAGTCAGCAAAGAGATTCAGGTCTCCTCTATCGGCTTCAAGGTTCCCTGTTATCAGCGCCTTGGCAGCAGCGCCCAGAAGCTTCCCAACCCTCTCATCGCCGAGGCAGTCTACCAGGTCAGCCGCGTCTGTCATGGGGTAGCCTGTGTAGAGCGCCACGCCCTCTGCATGTTCTCTTAGGCCTGCAGCGCTGATGAGCTCATCATATATCATCGAGGCCAGGAGAGAGAGCTGCACCGCCACGCTGCCCCTCTGAGACCCGGCTATGAATATGAGCCTTGACACCTCCTTTGCCATCTCCTGAAGGCCCTCTGCGCTAATTCCCCTTAGGCCAAGTCCTGGCTCACTACCCACCTCAGTTGACAAGCAGTAACACCAAAAGCGACGTTAGGCGCCCTCGGTAAATTGGAGTCTGAGGACCGCCAGAGGGGCTAACCCCTCAATACCCCCTCCCTCCCCGATGCCAATAGCGTCCACTGGAAGTTTCAGCAGCGTCAGCTGGACTAGGAGTCCTCATCGGACCCCCTTGGCAGTCCGGGTTCTACTCATCATCCTAAGCGAGAATGGGGCGTTGGGAAGTTAAAAGGCGCTCACTGCTCCTCGTATACCCTAATTGTGACTTCAACCTTTACCTTCTCGCTAGAGAAGGGCGGTACTCCCTCACCCAGGTCCACAGCGAAGCTCACAGGGTTCCCCAGGTCATCTGTGAAGCGGACCTCGACGACATAGGTCTGCTTAGGCCCTCCCCCTTCAAACATCTTCATCACTGACTCGTAGAGCCTGGAGAGAGCCATCTGAAGCGCCACCGGGCTTGAGAAGTCCTCAGGCCTAAGGCTGACCATTGCGATGTTCTTGAACGCCTTGCCGACCTTTCCCTCTGCCCTGAACGTCCTGGTGAACTCTATCTTCTCCTCAGAGCCCATGTTAATGCACCACGCTGTACGAGCTGGCGGAGGATAAAAGAGTACTGGAACGCCCCGGACTCATCTTAACGCATTTAACTTATCTGTGGCCAGGCGAGCTGGCAAAGGCTGGTGCCCTGAGTTGCCCTTGCCCGCTGACCTTGAGGAGAGGCTGAGCAGGCAGGCTGAGAGGCTGAAGTCTATTGAAGCCAAGTGGCAGAGGGTATGGGAGGAGGCCAAGGTCTATGAGGCTGACGCATCCCCGGGCAGGCCGAAGTTCTTCGTCACCTTCCCCTTCCCCTACATGAACGGCCTGCCCCACTTAGGAAGCGCCTTCACGATACTCAGAGTTGACGTAGTGGCCAGGTACAAAAGAATGAGGGGGTTTAATGTCCTCTTCCCTCAGGGCTGGCACGCCACAGGAGGACCGATAGTGGCCTCTGCCAGGAGGCTGGCCGAGGGCGACCAGAGGGTTTTGTCTGAGCTCAAGTCCATGGGGGTCCCTGACGAAATTATTGACAAGTTCAAGGACCCGGCCACCTGGGTCTTCTACTTCACGGCCGAGTGGGAGAAGGACCTGAGGAGGTACGGTCTCGGCATAGACTGGAGGAGGAAGTTCTTCACCACGTCGCTTAACCCCTACTTCAGCAAGTTCGTTGAGTGGCAGTACCTCAGGCTGAAGGAGAAGGGCTTCGTGAGAAAGGGAAGCCACCCGGTGGTCTGGTGCCCAAAGGAGAAGAAGGTGGTCGGCGATCACGACAGGCCTGACGATTATGTTGGCATAGGGCCTGTGGACGCCACGATAATCCTCTTTAAGGTGAAGGATGAAGACATTAGCCTTGCCGCTCTGACCTACAGGCCTGAGACTATATTTGGGGTTACGAACATATGGGTGAGACCTGATGCTACGTACAAGGTGGTAATCCTTGACGGAAGGAAGGTCGTAATGAATGACTATATGGCTGATGAGCTCGCTGACCAGAAGCACCGCGTTGAGGTTATAGGCGAGGTTAAGGGTTCCACGCTCATAGGCAAATACGTCGTAAATCCCGTGAATGGAGGGGAGGTACCAGTTCTCCCCGCGTCCTTCGTAATACCCGATGAGGGCACGGGAATAGTTATGAGCGTGCCGGCCCATGCCCCCTATGATTACCAGGCCCTGGTGGACCTCAGGAAGGCCTCCCCTGAGGAGCTGAGCAAGGTGGGGCTTAACAGCGACCTAGTCAAATCACTCAGGCCAATAAAGATCATTGAAGTGCCTGACATAAAGGGCGTCCCAGCCGAGGAAATGGTCAAGCATTACAGGGTCAAGAGTCAGGACGACAGGGAATCGCTAGACAGGGCCACAAAGGACCTCTACTCCAAGGAGTTCTACATGGGCGTAATGAGCAAGGGCACGGGCAAGTATGAAGGGGTTAAGGTCGTGATCGCCAGGCCCATGGTGGAGGAGGAGCTGAAGAGCCTAGGCGCCGCCCTGAAGGTGTTCACGCTGCCCTCCAAAGTCTACTGCAGGTGCGGTGCTAGGACGCACGTTAAGTTCGTTGAGGACCAGTGGTTCCTAACGTACAGCGATCAGAGGTGGAAGGAGAAGGTTAAGGAGGCCATAGACTCCATGAGCTTTTACCCGCCCCAGCTCAAGGAGGAGTTCCTAAGGCTGGCCGACTGGCTGAGGGACTGGGCCTTCACCCATCAGAACGAGCTCGGCACGCCGCTACCCTGGGACCTGCAGTGGGTGATCGAGAGCCTGAGCGACTCAACTATCTACATGGCCTACTACACCATATCGCACCTGATCCAGGGCAAGGTCAACCCTGACCAGCTAAAGCCCGAGTTCTTCGACTACGTCTTCCTCGGCTATGGAGACCCTGACTACGTCTCTAAGGCCACAGGCATAAGTAAGGACCTCATAGAGCGGGCCAGAGAGGAGTTCAAGTACTGGTACCCCGTTGACCTAAGGATAAGCGGCAAGGACCTCATACAGAACCACCTCCTGTTCTACATCTATCACCACGTCGCAATATTTGATAGAAGCTACTGGCCAAGAGGCATTGGCATAAATGGCTGGGTCCTGATAAACGGCGAGAAGATGAGCAAGCACAAGGGCAACTTCATAACGCTAAGGGAGGTCCTTAACGTAGCTGGCGCTGACGCCACGAGGGCCACGGAGATATTGGCGGGCGCTGACGGCGGCCTAGACGACGCTAACTTTAACCTGAAGGACCTGGAGAACGCCGTAAATGACCTGGTGGGCTGGATTGACATGGCCTTGGGCATATATGACAAGGGCAGGGATAGCAGGCTTGCCGTGGACGACTGGTTCGAAAGCAAGCTCAACAGCCTCATTAAGGACGTAACCGATGATATGGAGAACCTGAGGCTGAAGTCAGCGTTCGTTAAGGCCTTCTACGGGCTTCAGAACGCCTTCAAGTGGTACGTGAGGCGCGCGGGCACCCCAAACAGGGAGCTGACCAGGAGGTTCGTTGTGACCCTCACTCTGCTGTCAGCGCCGTTTGTACCTCATGTTGCGGAGGAAGTCTGGCACGGCATAGGTAAGGAGGGCCTTGTGGTAACTCAGGCGTGGCCTGAGGCTGACGAGAGCAAGATAAGGGCTGAAGTTGAGAGGGGCGAGGAGATAGTCGAGAGCGTCTACAATGATATAAAGGAGGTGCTGACCCTGCTCGGCGGCGGAAAGTCCATTACAATAATCGTGGCGGCACCCTGGAAGTACTCAGTTGTAGCAGATATGGCATCCCTTGTCTCCCAGGGTCTCAGCCTTAGAGACGCGGCCAAAGCAGTCATAGGAAAGGACTACGGGGTCCCTAAGGAGGTCTTGGCCAAGGTGACCCAGGCCGTAGCCAAGTCACCCAAGGTCCTAGACCTCCTAGTCGAGAGGGACCTTGAGCACAGGGCCCTTAAGGAGGCCTTGGAGTTCTTCTCTAAGGAGTTTGGAGTACCTGTCAGGGCTGAACTTGAGGAGGAGTCCCGCCTGCCAAGGAAGGACCTAGCGTTGCCTGGAAAGCCTGCCATATATGTTGAGAGGTGACAGCCCTTGAGGCTTCCCGAAATAATATATTCAGCCTATTCATTAGCCAGAAGCGGCTGGATGCTAAGAGGAGTCCCTCCCTCGCTCGCCGAGACCGTGGCTGATCACTCCTACGCTGCCGCCCTCATAGCAGCCGAGGTCGCCCAAAAGGTTGGCGCCGACCCCTACAAGGCGGCACTTATGGCGCTAATTCATGACTTAGCCGAGACCAAGGTCGGTGATATAGCAAAGGTAGCTGGTATACCAGAGGCCAAAAAGGTCGCTGAAGAGTCAGCGATGGCTTCGCTGGAGGTCAGCGACTTGATAAAGTCACTGATGATGGGGTTCAACGAGGGGAGATGTCCGGAGGCTATAGTGGCCAAGGCCTCTGACCTGGCCGCAACCATAGTCGCGGGTAAATACTACGAGAGGATGGGCTTTGACGTCAAGGAGATAGAGGAGACTTCAAGGACTGAGCTCGAGACCTTAGCATTGTCCTCGGGCCTCGGTGAGCGGCTCCTTAACGCCCTCCGTGAGCTAGGCTTAATATGAGGGCAACCCTTTGACTTCAATAAGTATAGTGTCCCTCGGCTACTCGACCACGGAGGCCCTGCCCCTTTACCATTATCTGCCAGGAGGCACCCTGCTAAGGGTTATAGTGCTCTCTGAGCCTCCATCAAATGTAAGCCTAAGCGGGTGCGAGGACTTCGACGCAATAAATGACGTCTACGCGCCTTCCCTTACAGGTCCTTCTCTGAAGCAGGCGACGCCGCAGCAGTTAGCTGAGCTGGCAAGGGCCTGGGGCGTTGACGGCATAGTTCTTGAGGGCTACGCCGTAAGCCACGTGGGAAGTTTCTTAGCTGAGCTGAAGGGCCTGGGCATAAGTGTTGGCGTCAGGACCAATATGGGCAAGGCACCAAAGGGTGCCGACTTCCTGTTGCTTGACGCCCTTGGCACGTGCAGCGAGTCGCAGGAGGTCCCAGGCATTGAAGTTCACAGGCTGCTGAGGGACTTAAGGTCATCCGGCTCATGGATAGAGGTCGCCAGCTACCTAAAGGAGCCTATACCCGAGAGGGTCCTCGGACTCGCATCTGTAACGGCTGATAACAACGTCCCACTTCACCTGTTCGTGCTCGAACACAAGGGGGGAGGACCGGTGAGGGACGCATATAGCAGGCTGAGACTATTGAACCCCTTCACATATATCCACGTGCCGCTCTACTCGGAGCTTACCACCTACTGCCCTCGTTGTGGAAGCCCTGTCGCCTACAGAGAGGAGAACGTGCTTAAGGACCTGGTCCTGGGTCCCTCTAATACGTGTTGGAGATGCGGCTACCCCCTGCCCTTCACGCACATAGCAGCGAAGAAAACCCCTGACCGCGTAATACGGTTGTCGGGGAGAGGTACCAGGTGGTATGACCCCAGAGCGGTGATGAGGATTTGAGCAAAGAGAGCGGAGCTCCCTATTACGTCCGTGAGGCCAAGTTCTGGGCCCCACTGCCTGACAGACCGGGCTGGGTCAGGTGTGACCTCTGTCACAGGAGGTGTCTCATAGCCCCTAACAAGTGGGGGGTTTGCGGCGTCAGGAAGAACGTCGATGGGAGGCTTTACACCTACGTCTATGGGCTTCTCAC
Organism: Acidilobus sp.; assembly: GCA_028276005.1. Lineage (GTDB taxonomy): Archaea > Thermoproteota > Thermoprotei_A > Sulfolobales > Acidilobaceae > Acidilobus. The sequence continues at coordinate 23,485 of JAPWTO010000003.1, read as the reverse complement.
AGCGTATAACCTTGATCCAATAGAGAAGAAGCCCCTTTATCACTTCTACCCAGGCAGCACTGTACTAAGCATATCAACGGTTGGGTGCAACTTCTACTGCCAGTTCTGCCAGAACTGGGAGATCAGCCAGAGCAGACTTGAGAGAGGCCTGTATGGCGAGGTCAGGACGCCTGAGCAGGTTGTGGCTGACGCCAATATGGTTAACGCCGACGGCATTTCATATACTTATAATGAGCCGACCATCATGTACGAGTTCATGTATGACACTGCTGTCCTCGCCAAGAAGAAGGGGCTCTTTAACACGATGGTGACTAACGGGTACATGACGCCAGAAGCCGTTGATGATATAGCTCCTTACATGGACGCCGCTACCGTTGACTTCAAGGGGGCTGGCAACAAGGACGTCTACAGAAGGCTCATGGCGGTCCCCGACCCCGAGCCCATATTTGAGACGCTTAAGGCCATGAAGGAGAGGGGCATCTGGATAGAGATCACTAACCTCGTAATACCGAAGTACGGTGATCATGAGGAGGACGTGAGGAAGTTGGCCCGGTGGATAGTTGACAACCTGGGGGACAGGGTGCCGTTCCATCTGCTCAGGTTTTACCCTCAGTATAAGCTGATTGACCTAGAGGCGACCCCTGTTAAGGCGCTTGAAAGGTTGGCCAAGGCCGCCAAGGAGGAGGGCCTCAAGTACGTCTATATAGGCAACGTGCCTGGGCACCAGCTTGAGCATACTTACTGCCCTAACTGCGGGTACCCCGTCGTAGAGAGGTACGGCTTCTACATAACTAAGTGGAGGATCACGAAGGACGGCAGGTGTCCAAGGTGCGGCGCCAAGATTGATATTAAGGGCGAGTTCAGGGGCAAGTCGATGGGGCCTCTGCCCCTGTTATAACGCGAGTTGCCAAGACTGAGTTAATGAGTGAAACCAAAGTAATATTAGGCCTGGTGGGCTATACGGTTTGATGCCCAGGAAATGCAGGGTGTAACGCCTTGAGGTTCTGTCCAGTATGTGGCGGCGTGATGGTCCCCACAAAGAGGAAAGGCAACAAGGTAGTCCTCAGGTGCACCCGGTGCGGCTACGAGATGGAGGTTGACGCAAGCCTAGTCAAGGAGTACACGGCTACCAGCAAGTCAGGGCAGAAGGTCCTCACTACTAAGGTGGTGAGCAAGGAGGTCAAGGTAGACACAGAGGAGAACAAGGCCGAGCTGGAGCAGGCAAAGGAGGACTACTACGAGCTTGTACTAGATGAAATGGGCGAGTATGGGGAGCAGAGCCCGCCTTAGCCCGCCTTAGGGGTTCAGCGGGCGCTGAACCTCTCTATATCGTTGGACGCCTCCTCCAGGTCCTTGTAGGTGTCGACGCTCTTCCAGTAGTACTTGTTCAGGTCATACCTAACAGCTATTAGCTTGCCCTCCTTGGCGAGGGCTGGGAACGTGACGGTCTCCAGGTCGCCCTTCTCAGGCAGGTACTCTTCTACCTCTGGCCTGAAGGCGTAGATGCCGGCGTTTATCCAGTACTCCCCAAGGATCGGCTTCTCCCTGAAGCTCTTTACGAAGTCCCCGTTGCTTACCTCAACAATTCCATAGGGGCTCCTGAGCTGAACGAGCGCTAAGGCGCCTATGACGCCTGGCCTCTCAAGCGCCCTAAGTAGAGCAGTGGGGTCTACGTTAGTTATTATGTCCCCGTTTACTACAAGAAAGTCGCTTCTCCCCCTGTACAGAAGCCTGGCGTTCCTGACAGCGCCTCCGGTGCCTAGGGGCTCGTCCTCCACGACATATGATACTGAGACCCCGAACCTTGAGCCGCTTCCCAGGGCCTCTATGAGCCTCTCCTTACGGTAGCCAGCCAGGACAACGAAGTCCGTTATACCATGTCTTTTGAGCCACTCTATCTGATGTAGAATTATAGGCTTCCCAGCGACCTCAACTAACGGCTTTGGCCTGTCATCTGTGAGGGGCCTGAGCCTCTTCCCATAGCCTCCCGCAAGTATAAGAGCCAGTGTCAACGCCGCCACCATTAACTTATGCTGGTGCCGCCGGGGGGACTTGAACCCCCGACCACCCGGTCTTCAGCCGGGCGCTCTCCCGCTGAGCTACGGCGGCACCGCTCTGCTAACTATCAGCACGGAATTTTATAAACGTTAAGGCAACGGCCTCTAAAGCAAGGGATTCCAATCAACTTCAAGCTTGAGGCTCCCTTCCCTTAAGTAAAGGGTTGGAACGCCAAGTCTACGGACTGACCTTCGTAAGTTCTTGTCATTAGTAGCCACTACAACCCTGTCGCCCTCCTGTGCCAACGCCTTTGTCAAGTTCAAGATAGATTTGTCAGCGCTGCCCGCTTCAACGCGTAGGACCTGAACCCCAAGCCTGTCCAGCAGCTTAAGCGCAAACCTGGCCTCCCTCGCTAATAGGTCTTCCTCCTTTGACATCGCCTCAAGCTCCTTCACCACGGCATCTGTAGTAATTAGCTCATAACTTACATTAATTACGTCATTTAAGTTTGAGGGAGCTATGACCCCCCGTGCTATCAACAGAAGGAAATTAGTGTCAACCACCACCTTAACTTTCACGCCTTAACTAGCCCCCAGCCTATCAGTCTCCACCTGCCCCCTATGCGCCTGCTTATCGCCACCCTCATGTCATTCCAAGCCACTACGGGCCTCCTTAACTTTACCTCGAACCTCTCCCTCGAAGCAGTTGTCACGTCACCCATGGTTAGCGCTGGTCCAACGGCAAGCAGTAACGGTTCACCCCTGCTTATAGGCTCGACCTTCACAGCCTCCTTAGTTCCAACCACGGTCTCGAACAACGTATGTTCAACAACAAGCCCGTCCATTATGTCAGGCATTTCATCTGGGTGCCCAGCCACGCTGCCAGCGAGGTTATCAGCCTTGGTGAGCGAAGGGTCCAGCTTCGTTCCAACGGCCACCAGCCCTCCTGGCCTAGCCTCCTTAACTTCCGTCTTTCCGAACCTAAGGCTGGTCACAGTCGTGAGGAGCGGCTTATGCTTTACCCTGCCCCCCTCTTTGACCTGAATTCCTGGCCTTATCTCTATTTCATCGCCTACCCTGAGGGTGCCCTTTAAGATGGACCCCCCTATTACACCCCCTATGAGCTCGGCTGGCCTCGTGCCAGGCTTATTTACGTCGAAGCTCCTTATTACGTACATTATGGGCGAGCCCGAGAGGTCCCTTTCAGGCGTTGGGATGAATTTCTGTATAGCGGCCGCTACAGCGTCTATGTTAACCCTCTTCAGGGCGCTAACAGGGATTATCGGCGCGTCCTCAGCCCACGTCGAGCCTAGGAACTTCTTTATCTCCTTGTAGCTCTCCCTAGCCCTCTCAGGGCTGACAACGTCGACCTTGTTCTGTACAACTATGAGGTTCTTGATTCCAAGTATCGTGAGCGCCAGGAAGTGCTCCTTGGTCTGAGGCTGAGGCGCGGGCTCGTTAGCTGCCACAACCAGTATGGCCCCGTCCATGAGGGCGGCCCCTGAGAGCATAGTTGCCATCAATATCTCGTGGCCCGGCGCGTCTACGAATGAGACCCGCCTGACAAGACTTGGCTTAGCGCCCGGCTTGCACTCACACACAGGCTCTACGGAGTACCTTTCAGGGAAGCCGCAGCCCTCGCACTCCCATATCTCACCATCGGCGTAGCCCAGCTTTATTGTCATCCCTCTCTTGACCTCCTCGCTGTGCCTCATGGTCCATATGCCTGTCAGGGCCTGCACGAGGGTCGTCTTACCGTGATCCACGTGACCAACTATGCCAATATTGACCTCAGGCTGCACCTGCTCTGGCGTGGCCAAGAGCCGTCCCCTTTAGGAAAGCTCTGACCCCTATTTAACTGAGCCGAAAGGCTAGGACGACGCGCTCGGAGCGAGCTCCTTCATCTCTGGGTAGACAACCATCACGTTTAGCTGGGCCAGCGCGGTCTTACGCCTTTCAGCCCTTGGGTCAGGAACTCTTCTGCCCCTGACGGTCTTCTTCCTCCTCTCACCGTCCCTGGCAGGGTGGAAGCCTGGCGGCCCGCTCAGCAGGACCTTCCTCCTGGTGGAGCCAGGGACGCCGGGGTGCATCGGGAAGCCCGAAGCGTCAGTCCCTCCGGTGATCCTTAACGTGATCCCTGGCATACCAATTATCGTCCCATCAAACTCGTCACCTATCTCAAGGCCTGCCAGCCTGATGGCTATTTCATCTGGTACCGCCATCTGCCAGGCCTTCGCCTTATAGATCGCGCCCTCGACCTCCTGACCCCCTGAGATCTCGGTCAGCAACTTGCTGTGAACCCACAGCTCCCCCTCTGGCACTGACTGGTCAGGCATGACCTTAAGCGGCACGTTGACCTTGGACCCTTCCATCCAGACTGATAACGTTATGACACCTACGGAACCTAACGAGAGCTTTTCGACCAACGCCGGTGAAAGCTTGGCCAGGGGCAGCTCATAACGCTCCTGCTCCTTCGTCCTCTTCATGGTGTCCTTGTACTCGAGGCTCTCATCGTCAACCCCTTTGACCTTAACCTTGAGCTGGAGCTTGCCGCCCGTTGGATCTGAGATCACTATCCTTAACGGCGGCCTCTCCTCTCTTCTTGGCATCTTCTCCCCCTTAGCCTTAACCAGCCTTCATCAGCAAGTTTTTAAGCTTATGATGAGCTTAGCTCCCTGAGGTACCTTACGGCAAGCGGCAATATCTCAACGCCTTTCCTTAGGAGCCCTAACTTGCCTCCTGAGCAGCTCCTTTCATCGAACTTACCAGGCCCTTTGCCCAGCTGAGGGTTTGAGAACATTATGGGCACAGGGTCGTCGCTGTGGCTCTTTAAGGTCCACGGGGTTGCGTGATCTGATGTGACTATGAATAACACCTCGTCCCTGCTCACCCTTGAGAGGAGCCTCGAGAAGAAGTACCTGTCGATGAGCTCTATCGCCGCTACCTTAGCCTCAAAGTTTCCATCATGGCCTGGCTCGTCAGGACCCTTGAGGTGGACGTAGAAGGCGTTGAACCTGTCAAGGTTATCGGCGACCAGGTCAGCCTCCTCGACCAATATCTGCTCCTTCGTCTTACCCTCCACTTCATAGTGAAGGTCTGTGAGGCCCAGCGCCTTGGCTATGCCCCGCTCTACTGGCATCTCAGTGACGCTGGCGAACCTGAGGCCGAAGAGAGACGATATTGGTGGAGCCGCCGGCAACCTATCCCCAGCGTCGCGGGCCAAGACGGCGTTTGCTGGCAGCAGCCCCTTAGAGACCCTCTGCTGGTTAACCGGGTGGGAGCTCAGCACGTCAACGGCTCTGCGCGTGAACTCGTTCAAGAGTTGAGCCGCCTTGACAGCACCAGGGTCCCTCTCGTCAAGTGGCTTGCTCAGCTGCACGTACGGCTCAAAGGAAGCCCTCGCCTTACTGATAAGGCCCACCCTCTCATAAGCAGGATCGGTGTTGGTTATGTTGGCGCTCAGCTTAACGTCCCTGTGCGAGAGCACGAGAACTCCCCTATGGCCTACTGTCGGTATGAACCTGGCTTCCCCAAGCCCATCATCAAGCTTCATACTGTCAACGGCCCTGGCCAACTCCAGGGCCTCAGCCCTTGTGACGCCTCTGCCAGCCCTTCTATCTAATATACGGTAAGTCTTTGGATCCACGGTCGCAAAGTTAGCGCGAAGCGCTACCTGTCCTTCCTTAAAGTCAACCCCGGCCCCCAGCGCCTCGAGAGGGCCTCTGCCCGTATAGTACTTCTCTGGATCATAGCCTAGTATACTTATGACCGCCTCGTCGCTTTCGGGTGCTACCCCCTGAGAGACCGTGTAAACTAAGCCGCAATGGGCTGTCGTGGCTAACAGGTCTATGTTGGGCTTGAAGGCTGTTGCCAGGGAGCTCTTAACAGGATTAGACCCATCGGCCGCGCCGTCCAAGACTACATAGATCAGCTTCAAAGCCAAGGCCCTGTTGCGCCCCGTCCTCAGCTGATTATAAGGTTACCACTAGCCCTCGGAACCCTTTAAGGCCCTAATCGAGGCCAGGGACGCCCTTAAGTTAATCAGCAGGTCATCAATGGTGTTCCTGGCAGTTAGGACTCTCCTCGGGTCGTCACATTCCTTGACCCTGACTTTGCAGATAACTAAGCTCCCCTCTTGCTGGCAGGTCGCCGTAACGCCCTTGGGCGTAAGCTTGTTGTCAACGTTTAGCGAATCGACTACAGAGGCAGAAGTAGCAGGATCGCCTACCTCTACCCTTACCTCTATCACGCACTCTTCTTTGGGATCCATATAAAGGGTCCCTCGTACTCCACGTCCTCCTGCGAGACAAGCCTGAGAAGCCCAGAGGCCCCTAAGGCCTCGCTGGCCTGAAGCATCGAAGCCCTAAGCCCCCTATCGTCCTCATAAGTTAGCAAAAGCTGCTCGCCCTGAACCACCCCAACAAGCCTCAGGGCCCGCCACAGAAGGTAAAGGGGTGGCGCGAAGTCGGACTTGACGCTATAAACCTTAACCCCCGAGAACGTGCCCCTGTCCATCAGCCTAGAGTCCTCCACGAGGCCTGAGAGCCTCTCAGCCACTAGGGGCAGGCTGGCTACTGCCTGAGGGTACTCCTCCTCGTAAGACAGGACAAGCGCGGCAGCTAGGCCTAAACCCCCTAGGTCGAGTGACAGCTCGAGAAGGCCTAGGGCCTCCCTGGGATCGGTTATAATGAGCTTCTCTGACGCCACATAAATGCCGCCCACGAAGTCGACTACTTCGTACTGCCTCCTAAGCTTGTCCCTTATGGTCATAAGAACTGCCTTGGCGATAGCGCTGACCTCGTCCTCGCTTGCCTCCGAGGCCTTCTTCTCAGCGAGCTTTGATAGGCCGCTGGCCTCGATAACCTTAACACAACTCTGCCTCGGGCCTATTATTGACTGGAACAGCGGATCCAGGGTTATGCTAAGCGAATCGCAGAGACCAAGCACGTGAGGCCTGTATGACTTGACGTAGGTAATCATGTAAAGGGACACGGCCTCATCGTCAACAAGGGTGTCAGCATATATCTTATCGAGGCCTGAGAACTTGCCCATTTTGTCAACATACTTGCTGGCATAAGAAGAGGCTAGGGCAAGCACCTTGTAATCGGGGCTCAAGGCGCCCTCGCCGGTAGCCCTTATAATCATTGCCATAGAGGCTCCTAGGCTCCCGTCCACGCTCACATAGGTCGCGTTCAAGGGCGGAGGCTCGGCTATAGAGCCTCCAAGGGCCAGGAGGACATCTTTATCATTTTCATTATTATAATTTAATGAATTAAAGCCCAGTAAGACCGTTGGCTCGTCGACCCTGATTGGAGGACGCAGAGATATTGATATGGAGGCCGTAAGGCCAAGCCTGTTAAGGTATGCAAATACGAGGGCTGCCGCTACCAGGGCTTCAGGGCTAGGGTAGCTCACGACCCTTGAGAACCCCGCCTCCTCAGCCCTCTTCGTTAAGGACTTCAGGGCAGATGAGGCAGCCGTCAAGCTCCTGTCAAGGTTCTGGCCTGGCTCCAGCCTCACGCTCAGCAAGGCGTGCCTCCGAGGAACACTAGCAAAAGGAGCTAATTAGGGCGCGCAAGCCATTAGCCTGCGCCGGCCACGAGCAGCTTTGCCCTCTCTGGGTCGTACTCCCAGTCAGGGGGTAGCTTGCCAACGCTCTTGTAGTACTTCACTAACCTCCTGATCTTGGACTCCACCAAAACCAGGCCCCTCTGGCTAGTCGTGTCCTTGGGGTGCTCCTGTAAGTGTCTCCTTAGGTTCACAGCCCTCTTTACCAGGTTAAAGAGGTCCTCAGGTATCTTAGGCGCCAGCCCCTTCTCATCAAGGACCTGCGTTATGCTCTTGCCCAGTATGGGCTTGACCAGGGGGACTCCGAACTGGTCCCTCAATATGAGGCCTATCTGGCTGGGCGTGTAGCCCTTCTGCGCTAAGTGAACTACTATGGTCTCTATTTCCTCAGGCGTGAGGTTAAGCCACGAGGGAGGCCTAGGGTGAGCTGGCCTTGTCGAGTGCGACTGCCCCCTGCGGCTCTTCTTGTGCAATCCTTTGACACCAGGACTCTCCGCCGTAAGAGGGTTTAAAAGTTAACCTCAACCCTCTAGCACAATAGTTACACTTTTATTGTGATCCAAATGACTTGAGGGACGGGTGCTAAGAGGACTAATGCCTAAGCCAAGGGGCGCTGTCAGAGAGGCCTGGAGACTCAAGAAGTGGTATGATGTACTGGCGCCAGACGTCTTCGGGCGCATCAGCATAGCTAGCGTGCCTGCTCTTGAACCTGGGCAGCTTCTGAAGAGGACCGTCGAGATAACCCTTTACGACATAACCGGCGATCTAACTCACGTAAACACGAAGCTCAAGTTCCAGATATATAAGGTCGATGGGAGTACGGCCCTTACATATGTCAAAGGAGTTGAGATGATGAGAGACTACCTGAGGAGCCTAACCAGGAGGAAGAGCAGCAAGATATCGCTTATACATAAGGTAACCACAAAGGACGGCGTAGTTGTAAGGGTAACCGCCGTTACGTGGACGCAGTTTAGGTGCAGGACTAGCCAGAAGCACGCTGTAAGGTCGATAATGAGGGAGGTCCTCGAGAGCAGGGTTCCCCAGATTACATTTGATGAGTTTGTGAAGGCTGCCGTATTCAGTGACCAGGAGGGGAGCCTCGCCCAGGAGATGACAGCTCGTGTCCGCAAGCTCTGCTCCATAAGGAAGGTTGAAATAGCTAAGGTAAAGACCTTGGCGCCACCGCAGGAGGTCCTTCAGAGCCTGCTAAAGACCCCTACGCAGCAGACGGCCTGAGGCAGCTTATTCTCGGCCCTTTGTAGCTCTTAACGGCCGGCCACAGCCTAGGACCTAGGAGGGAAAAATGTCCACAGAGAAGACCAGTCAGCCGAGGATGAGACAGCCCATAGTGGTGGTCCTAGGCCATGTAGACCACGGCAAGACGTCGCTTCTCGATAAGATACGCAGCACGGCTGTCGCCGCCAAGGAGGCTGGCGGAATAACTCAGCACATAGGCGCAAGCATAGTGCCAGCTGACGTTATAGAGAAGATAGCCGAGCCTCTGAAGAAGGTCATACCAGTAAAGCTTACAATACCAGGTCTCCTCTTCATAGACACGCCTGGTCACGAGCTCTTCTCAAACCTCAGGAGACGCGGTGGAAGCGTTGCGGACTTCGCTATACTCGTAGTTGATGTAACTAAGGGCTTTCAGAATCAGACCTATGAAAGCCTTGAGCTGCTGAAGGCCAGAAAGGTGCCCTTCCTTGTGGCCGCTAACAAAATAGATAGGATCCCCGGCTGGGAGCCACGCACAGACACGCCGTTCATAGAGTCCTATAGGTTGCAGAGCGAGCAGGCCAGGAGGGCCCTCGAGGAGGCCATTTACGGGAAGATAGTTCTGAGTCTCTCAGAGCAGGGCTTCAGCGCTGACCTCTTCACCAGGGTAAAGGACTTCGCGCGGACGGTCGCCGTGGTGCCAGTCTCGGCAAAGACAGGGGAAGGCATCGCAGACCTGCTGGCAGTGCTAGCTGGGTTGACCCAACAGTACCTCAAGAAGAGGCTTCAATACGCGGAGGGCCCGGCCAAGGGCAGCGTGCTTGAGGTTAAGGAGATACCGGGCCTAGGGACAGTTGTCGACGCGATAATTTATGATGGAGTGCTGAGGGTCGGCGATGTCATAGTCCTAAATGGAAAGAGCGGGCCCATAATATCGGTAGTAAGGTCGCTGTTGATGCCAGCTCCCCTGAGCGATATGAGAGCTAAGGGGGTCAAGTTCGTAAACGTCGACGAGGTTCACGCCGCCGCTGGCGTCAGGATAGCCGCAGCAGGCCTTGAGGAAGCCTTGGCGGGCTCCTCCCTGATAGCGGCTAAGGACGAAAAGGAAGCGAAGGAGCTGACTGAGGCCTTAAAGGGGGAGGTGAAGGAGCTCATCTTTAGAAGGGACCAGCTAGGCGTTGTCGTTAAGGCTGACACGCTGGGCACCCTTGAAGCAATGCTGGAAGCCCTCAAGAAATACGAGGTGCCTGTGAGGCTCGCGGACGTAGGCAATGTGAGCAAGAGCGACGTAGTTGAGGCCTCCTTCAGCGGCAGGAAAGACAAGAGCCTGGGAGCCGTGCTGGCCTTCAATGTAAAGGTTCTGCCGGAGGCCGAGCTTGAGGCTTCATCTCTTGGGGTTAAGATATTCCAGGACAACATAATATATCATCTACTGGACCAGTACCTAGAGTGGAGACAGAAGCTTAAGGAGGAGGAGCTAGAGGCCAGGCTAAACCAGCTGATCAGGCCTGGCAAGTTCATGATTATCCCAGGGTATGTATTCAGAAGGAGCGACCCTGCTATAGTAGGCGTAGAGGTCCTAGGCGGCGTCATAAGGCCTGGATACCCCCTTATAACGGCAAAGGGCCGCGAGATAGGGAAGATATTGGCGATAAGGGATAATGATAAGAGCCTCGACATAGCAAGGACGGGAGCCAAGGTTGCCGTCTCGATAGAGGGTAAGATCATGATAGGCAGGCATGTGGACGAGGGCGAGACAGTTTATACTGACGTACCCTTTGACCACGCGACTAGGCTTCTGAACGAGTTCAGGAGCTACATATCCGATGATGAGGTCCTGACGCTAAAGGAGATAGCGGAGCTGAAGAAGAAGCTCGGACTTAAGGAGTACGCATTGATATTAAATAGGCTGGGCGTGACCCAGGGCTAATAGCTGACAAAGTCGTTCTCCGAGAAAATTATCTTGTACTCCCTCTCATAGCTTTCTGGCGAGTCGCTGGCGTGAACCACGTTCTCCTGTATTGAGAGCGCGAAGTCACCCCTTATGGTGCCTGGAGCGGCCTTACGGCCGTCCGTGGTCCCTATCATGTTTCTCACCACTGATATTGCGGAGTCCCCCTCAAGTATCATCGCGACAATAGGGCCGCTCGTTATGAACTCTACAAGGTCCTTGTAGAACGGCTTGTCCGCGTGAACAGAGTAAAACTCCATGGCCTGAGACCTGCTCATCCTCAGCATTTTCATAGCCACTATCCTAAAGCCCTTCCTCTCAAACCTCGATATTACCTCACCTATGAGCCCCCTCCTAACGCCGTCGGGCTTTACGAGCACGAGGGTCCTCTCGATCATCGCAGCTCCCTGTGTTGTCAAAAAGGTTGGCTTTAAAACGTTCTGCTCCTGAGAACGCTATTAAGTGTTTAACAAAGGGTCCTTTAGGATAGATAACATCATAAGTACTTTAGACGCCACGTGCGCAAGGCCCTGTAGGGCTTGAACACGGCTGAGGTTATGATCATCAGGCTGGAGACATGGGTTGAACCCCTTGACAGGCCTGCCAACAGCTACCTAGTGTCAGCAAGGGGCCTGAAGTTCCTCATAGATGCTGGGGTTGGCCAGCTACCTAAGGAGGCCCTAGAGGCGCCCTACATACTGTTAACGCATTGGCACTGGGATCACGTACTAGGGTTGGTCAGGTCTAAGTACGCTGGCACCGTCTGCGCCTCGCCGAGGACCATAAATTACCTAAGGGGTTCTCCGCCAGCCTACGAGGGCTCAGCCGCGGCCCTTAGGGCCTTTGGTGACGTTCCTGAGGAGCTAAAGCCTATGCTTCAGACAAGCCTCTCAAGAAACGCAGAGGTAAAGGAGTACATGAGGTCGATGGAGAACTTAAGGACCTTTAACGAATGTGAGCCTGTGGCCAGGGGTCTAGTTAGGGTCCTTGAGTGCCCTGGGCATAGCGATGACCACACGTGTCTCATCGTCGGCTTGCACGCCTTTGTCGGTGACTCCGTGAACCCTGGCTCCGGCCTCTCAGTGCTTGACCTAAGCGATTACATAAGGTCGATGGAGCTCTTGCTGTCCGATCCTACATGGCTCACTGCGCATCCGGGCCATGGACCCGACGTAGATAGGGTCTACGTATCGAACTGGGTCGCTGAGACCTTGATCAGCAAGGTGAGAAGGCTGACCAAGATGAGGTCCCTGCTTGGCCCCGACTGGAGGCCTCTAAAGGATTACCTCGAGCTCCTGTACGGGTCCGAGAACGCATTCGCTAAGTGGGTAGGCGCCCGCAGCCTACTCGGCTACGCCATCTCGTTAGCTAAGATGGGCCTCGCTGAGCTTAATACGGAGGCCCAGCCCTGGACGATCAGGGCCAAGGAGGCCTAGCGGCTTTGAAGCTGGTCTTGCTAGCCGCAGGGAAGGGCATCAGGTTACAGCCCCTGACCGACACTAGGCCAAAGCCCGTCCTACCAATACTTGGGGAGCCTATGATCTGTAGGCATGTAAGAGAGCTCGCCCAAAGGGTTTCCATAGAGGAGCTCGTAGTTGTCGTCTCCTACATGAAGGAGAAGGTTCAGGAGGCCTTGAACACCTGCTTTACAGGCAAGGTGACGCTGGTTGACCAGGGCAGGGAGATGGGCACAGGCGACGCGATAAGGGCTGCGCTGAGGGCGGGAGGGCCAGGGAAGTACCTGGTAGTCTACTCTGACCTGTACCTGAGCAGGAGGGCCTATGAAGTTATATCGACCATGAAGCCCTATACGGTCTTGACAGCTGAGGCCCTGGAGCCCTGGAACTATGGCGTGGTGTCCTTTAAGGACGACAAACTGGTAAGGGTTGTCGAGAAGCCCCCCAAGGAGCAGGTTAAGTCCAACCTTGTCTACTCAGGCGCCCTTTCTGTCGACTATGACTTCCTAGATTATCTGGAAAAGCTGACTCCGTCACCTAGGGGGGAGTTCGAGGTAACTGATGCCCTGAACGAGCTCGCGGCAAACACCGACGTTAATGTGGCAAGGATAGGCCTCCACGACTGGCTTGACGTTGGAAGGCCGTGGGAGTACCTGGTAGCCAACAGAATGGCGTTAAGGGATGAAGTAGAGGGCAGGAGGTCTAGCGTTAAGGGTGAGGTACACGACACGGCCGTCACGACGGGACCCATCATCATAGAAGAAGGCGCTGAGGTAGGGCCCTACACGGTCATCGAGGGGCCCGCCTACATAGGGCCTGGCGTCAAGGTCGGCCCCCTGTCTCACATAAGGCCTGAGACTGTTCTCCTCAGGGGCTCTAAGGTAGGGTATGCTGTTGAGGTTAAGGCGTCAGTCCTGATGGAGGGTGCGAAGGCCCCCCACTTCAATTACGTCGGGGACAGCGTGATAGGGGAGGAGGTGAACCTCGGCGCAGGCACCATCACTGCCAACCTGAGGTTCGACCACAGGACTGTAAAGGTGACGGTCAAGGGGGAGCGCGTCGATACAGGCCTCAATAAGCTAGGCGCCATAATGGGCGGCTACTCACAGACAGGGATAAACGTGTCCCTGATGCCTGGCGTTAAGGTTGGGGCCTACGCGATAATTTACCCTGGCTGTGTAGTTACACGCGACGTCGGCAAGGGAGAAACCTATAAGTGCACGTAAACTGGGCATAACTAGTTGAGAGGCTTGAGGGCGAGGATCATCAAGAGGGGGAACCTCGCCTACATTGAAACAGAGCTCGGCCAGAAGGCCGTCGTGCCCTGGGACACCCTGTGCAACTTCCTCGTGAGGTATAACATTAACGTGAGGGAGGTAGAAGGCGGTGAGCCTCCTAAGTGCATAACCTCTCAGACTGCAATGAGCGAGGAGGTGAGCCTGGAGGTTGAGCCCCTTGAAGAGTCAGACGAAGACCAGGGCTAAGAGCGTAGTTGACCTGTTGAGGTCGGTGGGCTTCAAGGCTTCAACGCCAAGGGAGGGGGACCTCTGTCTCGAGAGCTACCTAGAGTGCTGCGGACAGGTCCTGAGGCTCGTGTTCTTTGACGGCAGGTACACGGATGACCTGGTGATCAAGGTCACACCTGAGGTCGGAGGATGTGAGGACGCGCTCTACGCGCCGAAGGGTCTTTACGTAATAGGCGGCTCAGATAATGAGGTCGTTAAGAAGATCATCCAGAAGGCTAAGTTCCTCTCAACAACGCTAAGGAGCGTCAGCGCCTAGGCGCTTGTCCTCCCGGTGGCCACCTTCTGCAGCTCCACTTCGCCCTCCTCGTTTCCTTCATCGCTGGTGTAAATTCCCACCTTGTCTCCTGAGACTGCTACCCTGACCCTTGTTGGTCCGGTCAGCGTGACCGCCCCCACTACAAAGGGGCTCACTATGATGTTCACTGAGACATCCCCGCTCAGGCCCAGGAGGAGCCTCTCTGACCTAAGGGCGCCAACCCTTGGGACCTTCACAGTGACCTTGCTTGTCAACTCGTCTACCTCAAATCTCACAGTGACCTTAGAGCCCTCCAGGACGTAGCCGTCCTCCCTCTCTGTCACCCTGGTGAGGCTGGCCCCGCTCACGTCAGCCTCGAAGTCACCACCCATGTTAATCTTTACTGCGTCCTCCACGAGCTCTACCTTTGGGAAGCCCACGAACTTCGCGTCAAGCCTCACCACCTCAGGACTTACCTCACCTGAGACGTGGGAAGCGCCAACAATTATCACGTGAGGGTTCTCGTATATTCTCCCGTCTACATTGATCTTCATGTTTTCAAGGTGTATCAGCACCTCAGCGCTACCTGTGGACATTAATTTATTGCCCCCACGTGTGTAGGAGGGAGTAGAGGCTTTAACTATATCTACTATCCTTTGGTACCGCTCACGCTTATCAGCCTCTTAGCCAGCCTTACAGCGCCGCTCAAGTAGGCGCTCTTTTGCTCTGGACTGGGCTTAGTAAGGCCCTTAGCGTAGCACTCCCTGCAGACCCTCCTTACGTTGTCCACTTGAACGCTGTCCTCATAGCACACGAGCCTCCCGCACACAGGACAGTAGGTCACAGCCAGCCTGACGCCACAGAGCTCGCATAGGGATGAGCTACATATAACGCAGAGGCCCTTCTCCCTGTCAAAGTGCTCCTCGCAGACCCTCCTTCCGCAGAGCCTGCAGACGTAGCGGGCCTCGCGGACGTGGCAGACCTCGCAGAGATCACTCAAGGCCCTTCCTGAGGAGGTCGGAAGGCGCAGCTTTTACGCGTATTCGCCCTCTCTGGAGTGAAGGTTCGTTGCTCTTTGGTCAAAAGACCCCAGGTCCCTAATGTACAAATAGAGCTAATAGCCGTCTGGCCTGACAGATCCCATGGACTGCAAAGGCCATGGGCCATTGCAAGCGAGAAGGGCAGGCCTTGAGACGCCGTGACCCTGAAGCGTCAGGAGTCCTTCCAGTCCGAGAGCGTCGCTCAGTTAAGGCTCTCCTTATCCGATGGCTCCTCCATCAGCTGCCTGAGGACAACGGGGTTCTTCACCTTAGCCATCTCAGGCTCAGGCACGTACTTGGGCAGGCTGTACCTCGTGTGGGTGAGCTCGGCTACCACGTTTCTCGCCTTGAGACCGTTCAGTATCCTTCTCAGCCTGTCCTCGCCCACGACGCCCTGGAATATCGCCTTTAGCTCCCTCCAGCTGACAGGCGACCTGGCCTCGTCAAGGGCTGTAATCACGAGCTTTTCAACGTCAGAGTCGTCAAGGGCTGTCGTGACCAATAGGCCGCTCTCGTCGACAAGCCTCGTCCTGAGGCTCTCATATTCCCTCAATATCCTCTCCCTGACCCTCTCTATAAGCGGCTCGCGCCTTATCGCGCTAGGGTTCACCAAGTCGGTTCACGCTCTCTTATGTTTCATAGTCTGCTAGAGAGTATATAAATGGTCATCCTTATTCTATATAGAACTAGAGGTATTAATAATCTTTATCTTATTTTTAATCATTTTTCTAGAAATAATGTCAAGTACCTCAGCCATCGTTACAGCGGAGGCCGGGGTGAACACGACAGAGTAGAAGCTGTAAAGCGTGTGGTTGCCTATAAGGTAGACGGTCCAGAGCCCCATGAACTCCATCACAAAGAACGCGTCCCCAGCCCTGACGAGGCTCCTGTCGTTTATCATACCAGCTACGAATATTGCTAAGGCTGAGACCATCGCGGGGACCTCGAAGGCCTCTGTCATAGAGGCTGTCAGCAGAGGCGAGTAGGAGAGCACGAAGGGGTCAACGTTGAAGAACCAGCCGCTCGGCGTGCTCGTCGGCGGGCCTGGAGGCCTGCTTTCCATGTCCCACTTATATCCGCCTATGGTCTGCTGTATGACATATATGAGGCCGAAGTGAGCGAAAAGCGGCACGTACGCTAACAGGAACACCGCAAGGGTCACGAGGAGCGTCAGGCCTATCAGCTTCAGCCCCTTCCTGTTAGGGCTCCTTAAGGCTATGAGAAGCCATATCGCGAGCAGCCCAGGCACAGCGGTCTCCTTGGAGGCCCACGCGAGGCCCTCGAAGACAGATGACAGGAGGAACCTTTCCCTAAAGGCTGACACTATCGCAAGGCTAAGGAAGAAGGCCGCGTAGATGTCAAGTAGGGCAACAGAACCCATGACGACCAGTATGTGGTCGGCTGAGGCCAGGATGCCAGCGGCAGCCCCTATCAGGATCCACCTGGCGTCTCGTCCCCACGAAAGCCCTAGGTATATTATCAGTGGTATCAGAGACGCCATTATAACGCTTGGGGCCCTCCAGCTGAACGGCCTGTCGCCTAACAGGACCATCGAGGCCGCTATGATGTATTTGCCTAAGGGTGGGTGCTCAAAGTTATAGTAGTTAGAGGCCGTCTCGCCGCTGTAATTGAAAAGCGGACTCCTGTAACCGAATACGTTGACTAGTATTCTCCTGGCAGCGTCCACATAGTATATTTCGTCACTTATGTAAGCGTTGTCGTATCCTCCGCCGCTGACGTGACAGGCGTACCATGAGGTCACCATCGCCACGCGCACTGAAGCCAGGAGGACCACGAGGAGGCCAACGAGGAAGAGTGTGAGCTGAAGTCTTCTATGACCCCCCTGCACTGTCGCCTCCAAGCCTTGTTACCGACAGGCCCTACGGCGACTGTTAGTTTTATGGATTCGCGTTGGGGGTCCTTTTAAGGTCCTACAGGGCTCGAAGGGTGGTGCTACTGATGTCTGTCTGCGAGGGCCGTAAAGACTTCTTAAGGCACATAGTGAACCCTATGATATCTGAGGCCCTTCTGAGCGCAGACGAGGGCCGCGCCTTAGATACTAACAACAGGAAGCCTGATGACATAAGGCAGATAGCCTCCAGGCTCTCTAGCGTCCTAAATGACGTAAGGAGGAGAATAGTTAACGCTGAGAACTCCTACAACTTCTCGATTTACGGCGGCTCACTGGAGGAGCTGGCCCGCTACCTGAACAGCCCTGCGTGGGATGACCTAGTTCAGACGACGATAGCTGGGCTCAGGGAGTACCCTGACGCCCTAAACTACGCGGTCAACGTTATCGCTGGCATACTCGCCGAGGCCTCTGAGGCTTACAAGGGCTCCTGTCCACAGGTCTCTGAGGCCGCTCAGCGCGCTCTCGCAAGACTTAATGACCTTGTTAAGTCAGCGAGCAAGTCAAGCCTTCACTTAAATGAGGCTGACGAAGGCGCAGCAAGAACTGATAAAGGGACTAACAGAGGGTAAAGGCCTAAGTGGGGGATTTTGGAGCCAACAGGCGTCCTGATAGGGGTTGTAGGCAAGACTAACGTGGGCAAGTCAACGTTCTTCACGGCAGCCACGGACATACCGGTCCCTATAGAGAACAGGCCGTTCGTCACCATAGAGCCCAATGTAGGCATCGGCTACGCAAGGAAGAAGTGCGTTCACGTGGAGCTGGGCCTGCCCAGGTGCGATGCCGCCAACAGCGTCTGTATAGAGGGCTACAGGTATATACCAGTGAAGCTTATGGACGTGGCCGGCCTAATACCTGGCGCCCACAAGGGCAGAGGGCTCGGCAACAAGTTCCTTGATGACCTCAGGAGATCCGACGTGTTCCTGCTAGTTGTTGACGCGAGTGGTTCAACGGATGCGGAGGGCGTCCCCGTGCCCCCAGGCTCCTACGACCCCGTTGAGGAGGTCAGGTTTGTAATAGATGAGATAGACCAGTGGATGTTCCAGTCAATAAGGTCTGACTGGGACAGGTTTGTGAGGCTCGGCCAGGTCGGCGCCCTGAAGGACCCTGTAGGCGAGTTCGCCCAGAGGGTCTCAGGCTTTGGCATAACCCGCGCTCAAGTGGAGGAGGCGTTGGCCAAGCTTAAGATATCTGACTCTGAGCTGCCAAGGCTGGGCGAGGAGGACCTCTTCAAGCTAGTCCAAACCTTAAGGGTTATGACGAAGCCTATGGTCATAGTGGCCAACAAGGCCGACGTGCCTTCTGCTGAGAAGAACGTGGAAAGGTTAAGGGCCAGCTTCCCAGGCACTCCCGTGGTGCCTGCGAGCTCACTTGCAGAGGCCCTGTTAAAGAGGCTGGCCAAACAAGGGGTAGTCTCATATCTTCCAGGCGACCCCGATTTCAGGGTTAAGGAGAGGCCCCAGGACGCCAAGCTCCTTAAGGCTATTGATATGATCAGAGACCTCATGAATAGGATGAAGGGTACGGGAGTGGTCCAGTCCATCAACACAGCCCTGTTCGACGTACTCGAGCTGATAGCGGTTTACCCCGTTGAAGACTTCAACAAGTTCACGGACAGACAGGGCAGGGTGCTCCCTGACGTGCTTCTGGTCCCCAGGGGCACCACCGCTAAAGAGCTCGCATACCGCATACACACAGAGCTAGGTGACACCTTCCTTTACGCGATTAACGCGAAAACAAAGCAAAGGGTTGGGACTGCCTACGTCCTGCAGGACAACGACGTGATAAAGGTCGTGGCGACAGGCGCCAGGGGTTAGGTTATTGATATATGTACTTCCTAGCCTTCCTTATAGTCCCGGATACCCTTAAAGGCACCACCATCGCCTCCGCGGACCCTACCTTCCTGATAACGCTCAAGGCCGCCATGAGGCTCTGTAGCCCGGTCGACCTTACCCTGAGTATGCCTCTCCTTGCTATTTTGTCATAAAATATCAGCTTTGGCTCAACACTGGCGTAACCTACCTCGCCGAAGAGCCTCTTGAAGGAGCCATCTATTGCGGCCCTCACGTCCTCCTCTGACACTTCTGAGGAAGTTACCACCTCAAAGACCACGTACCTTCTCCTGACTCTCTTCTTTACGGCACTCCATGGAGAGGCCTCCACCAGGCCGGCCTTAGGCCTGCTGAACAGAAGCACGACTATAAGCGAGACTGCCAGAGAGACCGCAGCGCTAACTGCCACCACGAGCACGAGCAGAGGTGTTGACAAGAATTCACCTCTTCTTTGACAGCTTACGGGCTTCCCTCTCCGTCTCCCTAAGGATGATTACATCGCCAACTCTCACGGCGCCCATGACGTTTCTAGTAATTATCCTTCCCTTGTCCTTGCCCTCAAGCACCCTTACCCTGACCTGCGTAACCTCGCCTGAGACGCCAGTCCTACCAAGTATCTGTATCACCTCGGCCGGGAACCCTATCTCCTCTGTGATCGAGGGCTGCTGAGCCTCAGCCTTAGAGCTCATGCCTAGTCTCCGCTCAGAAGGGGTTACGGGGGCTTTTAAACGCTGAGAGTCGTAACACTGGGTTTCCCCTACCTAATGAAGCTTGAGGCCCACGAATCAAGGGGTTCCATGTTGAGCGAATCTTATGCTCGCTCGGTTGAGGAAAGGCTTACATACGTGGCCAGGATCAGAAGCGAGGTTTCGAAGGACGTCGTGAGTTCTTACGACTTCAGGTCTCTTCAAAAGGGGCTCCTAAGCTATATCAGCTCCCTTAAGTCCCTCATAATAACCGTCCCAAGGGACGTCCTAGGCGAGAACTTCTTACCCCTCTACAGAAGGATAGGGGGACTCGAACCCCTAGTCCTGAGAGCCACTGACACCAACCAGCTGCTTAAGTATCTTGAGGCTGCTGATGACGCCTTCGTAGAGCTTGTGAACGCCTTATTCCGGGCGGGAGTGATTAGCTCTGGAAGGACACCCCAAATCAAGGGTTGAGGGCAGCTGAGCACGCCTCTTTAGCCAGGTCCCTCACAACGCCAAGGAGACCCTTTGACTTTAAGGCGTTCTCGGTCACCCTGTCCTCTAGCCGCGACATCGCCTCCTCAACGCCTTTCGCCAAAAGCCTCTCAGCCATGAGCCTGACCAGCGTTATCCTTCTTGACGTCAGCTTGGCCGTGAACTTACCGTCCTTCAGCAGATAGTCGCGGTGCTCCTCTACGGCACTTATAAGATCGCTCACGCCCTGGCCCATCACAGCGCTCGTCCTGACGAGCTTAGGCCTCCACTGGGAGTCCTGGACGCCCAGCTCCCCCTTGTCAAGCGCAAAGGACAGGTACTCATAGGCCTTCTGGGCATCGGGAAGGTCGCTCTTGTTCAGAACATATATGTCACCTATCTCCATAACGCCGGCCTTCAGCGCCTGAATCTCGTCCCCTACGCCAGGCATAGTGACTACTACAACTGTATGAGCAGCGCTCGTAACATCAACTTCTGCCTGACCTACCCCAACAGTCTCCACTATCACCTTGTCATAACCCAGGGCATCGAAGGCCTCTACCATGGCCAGGGCGGCCAGGCTAAGGCCCCCCTTTAGCCCTCTCGTTGAAACGCTCCTTATGAAAGTCCCTGGATCCTTGGCGTCCTCCTGCATCCTGAGCCTGTCCCCCAGCAGCGCGCCCCCGCTCAGGGGTGAGCTGGGGTCGATGGCAATGACTGCTACCCTGAGGCCCTGACGTCTGTACTCCCTCACTAGCCTCGATATTATTGTGCTCTTGCCCGCCCCAGGGATCCCTGTGATCCCTATAACATGAGCCCTTCCAGCCCTTGCCATGATCTCATCAAATACGTCGGGTGGAACCTCGTAAGGGTTCTCTAAGGCCGTGAGAAGCCTTCCCATGGCCCTTAGGTTACCTGATAAGGCCTCGCTGAAGAGGTTCCTGAGGTCGGATGACATTCGCTCACCCCTTGGCAACGCCCGTGGACCTCTTCTCCTCGGCGAGCCTCCTAACCAAGTCAACTATCTTCTTCAGGCTCTCGCCAGGCAGAAAGACCTCCTTGACGCCCATCTTCTTAAGTTCCTCTACGTCAACTACAGGTATCGTCCCCCCTACGACGACAGGTATGTCCTCAGCGCCTAACTCCCTCAGCTTCTCGATTAGGGCCTTAACGTGATGTATGTGAGCGCCGCTTAATATGCTGACCCCTATCACGTCAGCGTCCTCCTCGACCGCCGCCCTAGCGACCTGCTCAGAGCTCTGCCTTATCCCAGTGTAGACTACTTCAAAGCCCGCGTCCTTCAAGGCTCTAGCTATCACCTTGGCCCCCCTGTCGTGGCCATCAAGGCCAAGCTTTGCAACTATAACCTTGTACGGTCTTTCCTTAGTAGATCGGAGGCTCAACATAGACTCCATACACCTCCTTGAGGGTACCCATTATTTCCCCAAGGGTAGCGTATGCCTTAACCGCCTGAATCACATAAGGCATTATGTTATCGCCTCTCTCGGCGGCCTTCCTAAGCTCATCGAGGCTCCTCTTCCACCTTTCTGTGTCCCTTGAGGCCCTTATCTGGGCTATCCTCTGCTTCTGCCTCCTCTCTATCTCCCCCTGGTCGAACTCCAGGAGGGGAACCTTCCTGATATCCTCTACCTCATTTTCAGTGAATATGTTTACCCCCACTATGAACCTCCTGCCCTCCTCCACGTCCTTCTGGAACTTGTACGCGGCGTCGGCGACCTCGCGCTGCGGGAACCCTTTCTTGACGGCCTCCAGCATGCCGCCCATCTGCTCTATTTTATCTATATACCTCCACGCCCTCTCCTCCATCTCATCAGTTAACCACTCCACATAATAGCTGCCCGCTAGCGGGTCTATGGTGTCAGCGGCCCCTGTCTCGTACGCTATGATCTGCTGCGTCCTGAGCGCTATCTTGGCGGCGAACTCGCTGGGCACCCTGAAGGGCTCATCAAAGCTGTTCGTGTGAAGGCTCTGCGTCCCCCCGAGGACCGCAGCGAGGGCCTCTATGGCTGTTCTAACTATGTTGTTCCAGGGCTGCTGGGCGGTCAACGACACGCCAGCGGTCTGAGTGTGGAACCTGAGCCACCAGCTCCGCGGCTTCTTAGCGCCAAACCACTCCCTCATTATCTTCGCCCACATCCTCCTTGCGGCGCGGAACTTCGCTATCTCCTCAAAGAAGTTTATGTGGGCGTCGAAGAAGAAGCTCAGCCTAGGCGCGAACTCATCAACGTCAAGCCCCCTGGCCTTAAGCTGCCTCACGTACTCTATCCCGTCAGCCAGGGTGAAAGCGAGCTCCTGGACCGCCGTGGAGCCGGCCTCCCTGATGTGGTAGCCGCTTATGCTAATGGGGTTCCACTGGGGCAGGTTCTTCACGCTCCACTCGATTAAGTCCATGGCCACCTTGACGGCTGGCTCGGGCGGGAAGACGTAGCTCTTCTGAGCTATGAACTCCTTCAGCGGGTCGTTCTGCGTGGTCCCTCCGATCTGGGAGTACGGCACGCCCTGCTTCTCCGCCACGGCCACGTAGAAGCTCAGGAGGACCGGCGCGGGGGGATTGATAGTCATGTTCGTTGTGACCTTACCCATGTCAATGCCGTCGAATATTATCTCCATATCGACTATGGTGGGCACGCTGACGCCGACTATTCCTACCTCGCCCTCTGCCATTGGGTCATCGGGGTCTACGCCCACCAGGGTCGGGTAATCAAAGGCCAGGCTGAGCCCTGTCTCGCCGTGCTCTATAAGGAACTTCAGCCTCTTGTTGGTCTCCTCAGGGCCTCCATACCCGCTGAACATCCTCATGGTCCACAGCCTGGCCCTGTACATCGTGGCGTGGATGCCCCTGGTGAACGGGTACTCGCCTGGCATGCCGAGCCTCTCCATGTAGTCAAAGTCCTTGATGTCAGAGGGCGTGTAGACCCTCTTGACCGGTATGTCACTCAGCGTAGTGAACTCCTCCTGCCTCTCTGGGATCCTTTGGAGCCACTGAGGTAACGTCTCCTGCTCCCATCTCTTAACGGCCTCCTCTATTTTCTTGACTTCGTCGTCTTTGAAAAGTCCACCCACTTCAGGCCACCACCTTCCGACTCTCTTCAAAGTTTTTAAATCCATTGACGTGTACGATCAATAACACTGTAACCCTTATTAAGAGGTCTTTGAATCTTATGACTTGGGCGAAACCCCGTGAAGCTGTACTCCGAAGTGCTGGGCAAAAGCGTTGAAGTGTCAGATAGACCGGAGCGCATTGTCAGCTTAGCCCCAGCGATAACGGAAATGCTCTACATGCTTGGCCTTGAGGAGAGGGTAGTTGGCGTGAGCTTCTTTTGTGACAAGCCCCCACAGGCGTCAAAGAAGCCGCGGGTAGGCGCTTACCTTAACATTAACTATAGCTTGTTGGAAAAGCTGAGGCCTGACCTGGTACTTGTAACCACGGGGGCGCAGCGCGACAGGATAGCGGAGCTAGAGTCTAAGGGTTACGTCGTTTACCCTATACCGCTCCCGGTCAGCGTCTACGGGATCCTTGACAGTATTATAGTGGTAGGCATGGTCGTAGGCGAAGCTGAGAAGGCCAGGC
>JAPWTO010000028.1:0-11424 GCA_028276005.1 Acidilobus sp. | reverse complement strand
CGTTGAGCTTCCTGTGGGCCTCTGCCACCTCTGACGCCCTTATGGGCGCCAAGATGTCGCCGTACCAGACCACTATGGGGTCGCTGTCAAGGAGGTGGTGCTTGTAGGCCTTGAGGAGGGAGCCGCCGGTGTTCCTGTAGGTCTCATCGTCGACGCTGTAGTCTATCTTTATCCCGAACCTGTCGCCGTAGCCGAAGTAGTTCCTGATATACCTCCACTTATAGCCTACCAGGAACACGACATGGGTTACCCCGCCCTTTATGAGCAGGTTAACTACTAGGTCGGCCACGGGCCTCTCGTCAGGGCCCAGGGGTATCATGGGCTTCGGTATGAGGTCCGTGTAAGGCCTAAACCTAGTGCCCTCTCCTCCTGCCAGGACGGCTGCAGTGAGGGACAAAGCTGCCCCCTCGCGTTTCCGTGGTTAATGCAGATCTTTATAACTTCTAGGCATCCTGTCTGAGGCTTCAAGGCTTGAGGCATTAAAACTTTGCTGAACCTTTTCAATTAATAGAAAACCTTTTATATTCATCCGTGACGAATCCCACAGATGACCCCTCACCTGACGGGGGCGCTGCCCCAAGGGCGAGGGCGATGAGGCCCCCTCGGTTCCCGTAGATGGGGCCCCGTTCCGTTGGGCCCGACGGCCGCCCATGATGCTCGCAGGTGCCATTGGGGCCCTGTGGGCGAGGTGGAAGCCCCTAGGCGCAACGGATAAACATGAGCTGATGAGAGTGAGCGCCTAGAGACAAACGGCATAGGCAACACCGTGGGGGCTCCGTAGGGGCCCTGCTGGGAGGCTTCATACTTCAGGGCAGCGGGCTCCTAGGAATGACGCCGCTTGAGGCCACCATGTGGACCTTCGCGGCCTTCGCAGTAATATCGTCAATAATGCTTGTTATGTTGCCAAGAGGGCCTAAGGTACGACTAGCACGTCAGCCTTAGTGGACTTGCCCGCCACCTTGTGGGTCACGCTGCCCAGGACAAGCCTTTCAAGCCTCGAGAGCCTCCTCCTGCCGAGGACTATGAGGTCGCAGCCGTTGACGTCAGCGTAGCCGACTATGGTGTCGCCTGGGTCGCCGGTGAGGACGTCAAACCTGACCTTAAGCCCCTCGCCCTCAAGCCTAGAGGCGACCTCCGCGAGCTTCTTCCTTGAGGACTCTATTATCAGCGAGAGGTTGACTGCGTCAGGCACTACTATCTCGCCGAATGCCATCGAGCTGGGAGGTATCACGGTTAGGAGGCAGAGCTCGCTGCTGAACGCCTTAGCCAGCTCGACGGCCTTCCTGAGCGCCTTCTCGCCGCCCTCGCTGCCGTCGTAGCCTACAAGGATCCTCTTGTACAAGGAGACCCCGCGTCTATTATGACGAGGAGATTTTATAAATGTTAGCGGTAGCGTCGTAAGTGGCCCGATGAAGAGCGCTGCAAGCGCGACGCAGTGAGCGAGGCCTGTGTTACAGAGGGCATCGCCGATGAGGACGTCGATAGGCCTGAGCGCTGCCGTGAGGAAGCTGTCCCCGGCTGAGGTACTAAAGTGACGTCCTGATGAGGCTCACGGCGAACCCGGCCAGGATAAGGCTCATGAACTTGTCTATTAGTAGGCTCCCGTGCTTGCCCAGGACGCTCAGGAGCCTCTCGCCTAGGTAAAGTATAACGTAGGCTATCACGGCGTTGACGGCTATGCTTATCAGCGCTATAGGGTACCCGTAGATGTACCTGAAGTACAGGGCAGTTGATATGCTGCCAGGCCCGGCCAGGAGGGGGGTGGCGAGCGGCACTATGGCTTGCCTCTCTACCTCCTCAGGGGCCCTTGGAGCCCCTATCTCTACATCGAAGAGGCTGGACACGGCGTAGACGAGCAGTATCACGCCAGCTGCTATCCTGAAGTCATTGAGGGTCACGCCAAGGAGCTTAAGCATGTAGTCACCTACTATAACGAAGGCCAGCAACATGAATACCGCTGCCTCAATAAGCGTCCTCAGGAACCCCGGCCTCTTCCCGCGCGGGAGCCTCTGAACTGTAGCCACGTAGAACGGTACGACAGCGAAGGGGTCGAGAACCACGAACAGGGTTACTATGGCCTCCCCAAGCCCCAGCAGCGAGAACTGATAGGTGGTCAAGCCCTGTTAGCCCTCTTCTTCCTCCTCCCTGATGCCCTCAGGGGCCTCCTTCTCCGTAGTTATGTCCTGGGCCTCGGCCTCCAGCTCCGTCTTGAGGTCATCGTTGATGTAGGGCGCGAGAAGGTAGACCTTGTACTCCACGTACTTGTCCTCGCTCACCATCTTGTTCTCAAAGCTGATGGTGTAGACGGGGAACCTCATAATGGCCTTGTCCTTGGTCCTGCTCAGGGACCCAATGGACCTCAGGGCATCGACGAGCTCAGGCTTGAGGGGCAGGGGCAGCTCAAGCTCCCTTTCATCCTTCAGGACTATGAAGTCGCTGGTCTCAGGGCTCCACTCGTTCAGGGCCTCGAGGGCCTTGCCCTTTACTACGTCCTTCAGCTCCCCCTCAACGACCTCGTCCTTGACCACCTTTCCCCTCTCCGCCCTTATCACCAGCACCTTCAAGGGTCGCTTACCGCGGGATCAACTAAGGGCTCGGCTTAAAAGGTATCACGAGGCTGCAGCGTGAGGGCAGGCTCCATGTCAGGCTCTTACAGGGGCTACGCCGCGGTGACGGCGACCGTGCTCATATGGGGCTCGGCCTACCCGCTCATATACGCGGCCGAGAGGTTCATATCACCAGTGGCCCTAACTGCGCTCAGGGCGGCCGTCGGAGGGGCTTTCCTAGCGGCTGTCTACAGGCGCCTGCAGGTGAGCTGGAGGGAGCTCATAGGCGGCGTCATCAATATAGCTGGCATGGTTTCGCTCCTGAACCTAGCGGTCACAATGACCCCTAACCCATCAATAGCGGCCGTGCTCATCTACACGCAGCCCCTCTTTACCGCACTCATGACGCCCTTCGCGCTGGGTAAGAGGGTCTCGGGGCTTCAGTACGCAGGCGTCGCGCTGGGGGTTGCGGGGGTGGCTGCCATGGTGCTTGAGGGCCTGGAGTCCTCATACCTCGCAGGGATAGCCATAGGGTTGGCCGGGGGGCTCGTGTGGGCCACTGGAACCGTATACTATGAAAGGTACCTGGCCAGGGGGGACGTGCCAGGGGAGACGGCGTTCATGACGCTCTCGGCCACCCCGTTCGTGTTGGCCCTGTGGCCCCTGGGGATGAGGTTCATGGTCACGCCTTTCTCCGTGGCCATAGGCCTCTACATGGCTGTCGTTGTACAGGGCCTCGGCTGGCTCCTCTGGTTCATAGCTGTGACAGAGCTGGGAGGCGTTAGGGCCGGTGCCCTCTCAATGTTGACGCCCGTCGCCGCCGTAGCCTTCACGCTCCTCCTTCTCCACAGGCCGCTCACAGCGTCGCAGTCTTTAGGGGCAGCGCTGATAGTCCTAGGATCGGGCCTGGTACAGGTTGAAGGCTTCATCTGAGCAGACAAGAGGCCTCACGTCATTCATAGCCTTGACTGTGCTCCTGGTCCTGACCATAGCCCTTGAGGCCCTGAGGTACGTTGACGGCCTGCAGGAGGTGAACGTCTACGTGCTCAACGCGCTTCCATACGCAAGGACGCCAGCTATGGAGGTGTTATCGGGGAGCGCAAGCCTTGAGGCCTTCGCGGTCCTGGCCTTGATCCTCTACGTTATAGACGTCTCTTTAGACGGAAGGGTCTCCGAGCCCGTGGCCTCCTTCATAGTGGCGCTGGTGCTCTCAATGATATTGACGGCGCTGATCAAAGCGTATGTGGCAGCCCCAAGGCCTCATGAGCCTTCAGCCTACTTTGGGCTCCTCGGTAACCTCATCAACTCAGACTACTTCGCCTTCCCCTCAGGCCACACAGTCAGGGTAACAGTTCTATCATATTACGTTCTGTCGGTCTTCCCCCAAAGCAGGCGAAAGAAGATCTCATACTTGCTATTGATATACGCGGGCGCAGTCATGGTCTCAAGGCTGCTCCTTCAGGCACACTGGCTCAGCGACATAGTGGGAGGCGTCCTAGTGGGGCTGTGGTCCAGTTACGTGACGGAGGGCGTAGGCAGGCCGGCATGGAGGTTCGTATACGATGAAACCCTCGGAAGGGTTCCCTTCCTAAGGATTAAGGTACATCGATGAAAGGGCCTGTCGTTGAGGCCCTCCACAGGCCCCTAGTTAAGCTTTGATCAAGGACCCACCATTATGTTTGGGTCTAAAGACACATTTACCCTCCATAGCCCTTCAGCCCCTGGCGAGAGCCATGGTGTTCCCCTTCAAGAGCGTAGAGGACTTCAAGATAGAGGTCACGCCTGAGCACGAGCTCTTCAGGAAAGCGGTGAGGGAGTTCGTCGAGAAGAACGTCATGCCTCGCTGGAGGGAGATAGAGGAGACGAACAGGATCCCATCAGAGATCATCAAGGGCCTCGCTGAGCAGGGCCTGACAGGCATAGGCATACCTGAGGAGTACGGAGGCCAGGGCGGAGGACAGCTGATGACCGCCATAGCGATGGAGGAGATAGCCAGGGCCGTCCCGTCCCTTGCTGTCGCCGTTGGTGTGAACCACCTCTTCGCCATACCCGTCCTGCTCTTTGGCACTGAGGACCTGAAGAAGAGGTACGTGACCCCCATAGCCAGGGGCGAGAAGAGGGGCGCTCATGCCAACACCGAGCCGAGCGGCGGCAGCGACGTGGCTGGGATCCAGAGCCGCGCTGAGAAGGTTAACGACCACTACGTGATAAACGCTAGGAAGGTCTTTATAAGCGGGGCCGGCGAGGCCGACTACTTCATTGTGTCTGCCAGGACTAGCCCTCCGCAGCCCAACAAGAGGTGGTGGGGCATAACGACCTTCGTCGTCGAGAGGGACTGGCCCGGCGTCAAGGTGGGGCAGCAGTTCAGGGTCATAGGCATGAGGGGCGAGCAGCCATATGAGGTGGTCCTGGACAACGTTAAGGTGCCTGCGGAGAACGTCGTTGGGAAGGAGAACGAGGGGTTCAAGGTCGTGGTGACTACCTACGACTACACCAGGATAGGCATAGCAGCCCAGGCCGTCGGTATAGCCCAGGCGGCGTTCGAGAAGGCCCTGAACTACGCCCTGCAGCGCGAGCTCTTCGGCCAGAGGCTCATAGAGTTTGAGATGATAATAGAGAAGCTGGCCGACATGTACATAAGGCTCGAGGCCTCGAGGCTCCTGACGTACTGGGCCTCCTCACTGGCTGACGCCCGCAGGCCCGAGTTCACGACCGCGGCCAGCCTCGCCAAGACGTTCGCCACGGAGAGCGCTGAGTGGATATCGAGGCAGGCGATCCAGATACACGGGGGCTACGGGGTGGACTTTGAGATGGGCCTTGAGAGGTACCTGAGGGACTCAGTGATAACGACCATATACGAGGGAACTAACGAGATCCAGAGGCTCACGATAGTCAGGGAGCTCGTGAGGCAGGCCTTCGGAATCAGGTAGCGGGCCCCCTGCTCTCCTTAAGTGATAGCACCTGCCTCAGGACTTTCTTTGGAACCTTAAACACCTCTGAGGCTATCTTGGCTATGTACTCGTCGCTGGGCATGGTCACCTTGCCTCTCCCAAGCTGAAGCGCTGTCGCGTGCTTGAGGGCCTCCTTGGTGACCCTGTCCTTTACCTCGCCCTGCTCTATAGCCAGCGCCAGCCTGAACGCCGAGTAGAACTTCAGGAACCTGTTAACGTCCTCAGCCCTCTCAGGGAAGGCGGCGCTTATCGCGTCGCCCAGCCTCTTAACTACGTCTTCTCCTGCGAAGCCCAGGTAGAACTTGGTCATGGCTAGCCTCATAATCCTGGCGACGGTGTTGCCGTCAAACTCGCCCAGCACGACAAGCACCTTGTCCCTGGCCCTGGCCGGCTCGTCGCTGAGCAGCACGTCAATGGCTCTTTCCAGCTTCACCTCGAGCTGGAACACGGCCTCAAAGAGCTCTGGGTACTGCTCGTCCAGGCCCATGCCGTACTTGCCCACTATGTAGAGGCTCGTCAGCTCCTTATCATAGAGGTCTGCTGGCTCAGCCGTGCCCTTTATCGGCGATATTGACAGCTTTGAGTACTCGCTCTTCAACACTTCGGTGGCCCTCTCCCTGCTGACCTTCTCGCCCGACTCCCACGCCGATATCAGCTCGTTCCAGACGCCGACGAGGGCCTCAGCCCTGTACTTGGCGCTCCTGCTGGACGTAGGGCCTCCCTGAGTGGGACAGAGGCTTTATAGGTAAATAGGCCTTGATGGTATTGGGAGAGTTGACCAAGGGCTGGAGGCTCAGGTCAGGGCCAGTCACCTGCAGGTCCGTTGAGGAGTGCCTTAGAGCATGCAAGGAGGGTAAGGCGGTAGAGGTGGACCTCGAGACGCTCCTGAAGATAGCTGAAAAGGTCCCTCGGCCCTGCATAGCCTTAGTGAGGGCCGAGAGGGTTGGGGCTGCTTGACGACGCCGTCCTAGAGCTTGCCTCGAACAGGGGCTTAAGGCTCGCGTGGTACCTGCTCATAGTGGTCTTCGGCGTGTCCGCTGTCCTAGTTGCAGTCTTCTATAATAGCCTACAGTCATCAGTGCTAGGCAATTACATGGCTAACGAGACCCAGCAGATAAAGCAGGTGGCGGGTTACTTCGGCAACTCCAGCGGCCTCTATGCCCTGTTGCCAGTCATAATCTATGCCAACAATGCTCTGAAAGACGTCATCATGTACGCGCTGCTAGTAGTTCTGGTGTTTCCTCCCCTCGCCCTCATCATCAACGGGGGTCTCGTGGGCTACGTGAGCATGCTGACTTTACCTATACACGGCAACTCACTCGTGATTTTTTACTACCTTGTCCCCCACGGCGTAATTGAGATACCGGCGTTCTCGCTGACGGCCGCCTCAATAGTCCTGATCAGGAGGGGCGTAGGCGCCATGTATTACAGGGCCTTTGCGATCCTCATCCTCTCACTTACGCTGCTGATAGTCGCTGCCATAATTGAGAGCACCGTGACCCCCGGGACTGCCTACTTAGTAGGGTTGCTCACGAACCGCTCAGCAGGTGCCCCCTAGTGCACCTAGCCGTCCTTCTGCTGACGCTGACCCTGTTGGCGCAAGGTACGAGCATACATGTAGTTAACGGTACCGTGGTTCACCTTCCTGGAGGCCCCGTAGTAATAGCGTACCCTGTTGGCCAGAAGGTAGCGACCTTTAACGCAACGCAGGGCAAGTGGGCTTTCAGGATCTATGAGGAGGGCCCTATAGTAATAACGCTGGCCTCCAGCAACGTAAGCGTTGGGCTCAGGAAGGTGTGGTACGCGCCCTTTGAGGGGGGCTACGTGGCCTCTGTCGAGGTCTGCGTCAACGCGACGCAGGCCCCTAACCTTACGGGGCTCTGGGAGGGAATGAGCGGGGTTCAGGGCGTCCCAGGGCTCTCGGTGCTCATAACATCATCACCTGCCCCCTGCGGCGAGGACCTGTTGATTCAGGGCAACAACACGATGTTCTCATACCTAACTTACTTCAATCAGTACTCCTGGACTGCCTTTGAGCTCAGCGGGGGGAACTGGACCCTCGCGGTCATACTGGGGGAGGTCAGCAACCAGACCACAGCGACTACCCTTCCTCCCCTGACAATATCAACCCAGCAACATAGGTTAACGGTGGGTCCTGACGTGGGCAAGTACGTTCCATTAATAATTTCTGCGGCCGCTCTGGCCCTCGCCGCGGTGGCAGAGCGTGCCAATAGAGGAGGCCATTGAGAGCCTGAGGAACCGGAGGCCTGTGCTAATATACGACTCGGACTCAAGGGAGTCAGAGGTAGACCTAGTCTACCACGCGTCCTCGGTGACCCCCGACGTAATATATACCCTGAGGACGAGGGCGGGCGGCCTCATATGCTTCGCGACCAGGTGGTCCATAGCCAGCGGCCTTGGCCTGGTCTGGGGGGACGAGCTGATAGCGAGCGTGCCCGAGCTCAGGCTCCTCGCCATGAGGAGGCTCGGCTACGGCGACAGGCCAGCCTTCACAATATGGGTTAACCACATGTCTGTGAGGACCGGGATAAGCGATGAGGACAGGGCCAAGACCATGAGGGAGCTCTACAAAGTGGTCTCCATTTACTTGAGCGGGGACAGGGAGGGGGCCAGGAGGAAGTTCAGGGAGGAGTTCCAGGCGCCCGGCCACGTGCCAATACTGGCCTCGAGGGGGCTCAGGGCCAGGAGGGGTCACACGGAGCTGAGCACGGCCCTGGCCTCGCTGGCAGGCCTTGAGCCTGCTGTCGTCTTTGCCGAGATGCTCGACTACGGGAGGTCCCTAAGCCTTGAAAAGGCCAGGGAGCTGTCGAAGGGCTGGGGGGTACCCCTCGTAAGCGGGGATGAGATAATTGAGGCCTGCAGGGGAAACGAAGTGTGTTGGAGTGATTGACACGACCTTCTCAAGGGTCGACATGGGCTCGGTGGCTGAGACCGTCCTGAGGGATCTGCTGCCAGAGTACAGGGTCTTGAGGTATACGGTGCCCGGCATCAAGGACATCCCTGGGGCCGCCAGGAGGCTCATTGACATGGGCTGTGAGGGGCTGATAACGCTTGGCTGGGTGGGGCCCGCAGAAGTCGACAAGCTGAGCTACCTGGCCATGAGCGTCGGGCTCGTAACGTTGTCTGTCCTGACGGGCAAGGTCATAGTTGACGTAACGGTGCACGAGGACGAGGCCTCGGACCCGAGGGAGCTTAAGGAGATAGCAGTCAACAGGGCCAAGGCGCACGCCGAGAACCTGGCCAAGCTCCTGAAGGGCGGCCTTGATGCCCTCAGACCCCTCGCCGGCCAAGGGATCAGGCAGGGGAGGCCTAGCGTGGGCCCCCTATGAGGTTCTCCTGAGGCCGCTGTACCTTATCAGCATCTTCGTCAGCTCGCTGACCCTGTAGTACACGTGGTGCGTCCTGGTCTCCGGCTTTGGCTTGGCCCTCCTGTGGGAGGACTTGATCACCTTCTCCTTCACTTTGGCTACTAACCCCAGGGACTCAAGCCTGTCCAGTAGGTCAACAGTGTTGCAGGGCGTGTCCTCAACTACCTTGGCTAGGGTCCCTGCGTGCTCGTTCTCGGCCTCGAAGAGGAAGAGAAGGAGCCTGAGGACGTTCCTGTGACCCACCAGCCAGTCAAAGTATTCCGAGAGCTTCGCAGGGTCCCTCGTCAGCTCCCTGACCAGCTCCTCGCCCTCCCTGCTCAGCTCATAGTAAATGTGGTGCTTATGGACCTCGTCAGACAGCTTGAACCTGGCCTCGCTACGCTTTATCGAGGAACCCCCGACGCGCCTCCGTATCAGGCCTTTGGCCTCGAGCCCGTCAAGCTCCTCCAGGACCCTCTCAATAGGCACCTCGGCGACCCTTGATATTGAGCCCGCGTAGTCGACGTTGGCCCTCCTGAGGTGAAAGAGTATGTAGAGCCCTAGGGGGCTGAGCTCCCTCAGCCTACCGCCAACGTTGTCCTGGCCCTCCAACCCTCCCTACCTATAAGGCCTCTCTCAACTGAATAAGCCTTGGCCCTTGAAGGCCCTGGTAGGGACCTCAGGCTGGCTCTACGACTGGAACGAGGGAGGGGACCTCAGGTGGTACGTCGAGAACAGCGGCCTGAACGCCGTTGAGCTAAACGCCTCCTTCTACAGGTTCCCGTTCCCAAGCCAGGTCAAGGGCTGGTCCAGGACGGGCGCCAGCCTGAGGTGGGCAATCAAGGTCCACAGGTCTGTGACCCACGTACACAGGCTCAACGAGAGGGCGCTGGAGGTCTGGGGGAAGTTCAGGGCGCTCTTCAGGCCCATGGAGCCCCTCATCGACTTCTACCTCTTTCAGATGCCCCCTAACTTCGCGGCGACTGATGACAACATTTCAAGGCTTCAGGCCCTTTCGAGGCTTGCTGGCGAGGGCCCCAGGTTCGCTGTTGAGTTCAGGCACCCCTCCTGGTTCGCTGAGGACAAGGTCAAGGAGGTCTCGGACCTGAGCCTCGTCTTCGTCTCCATCAGCTCCCCCATGGGGACCTACGTGTTCAGGAGCAGGGACACGGTCTACCTTAGGATGCACGGCACCAGCGCCTGGTACGCCCACGAGTACAGCAGGGAGGAGCTTGATGACATCATTAAGGTGGTGCTGGGCCTTTCGCTGAGGGAGGTCTACGTATTCTTCAATAACGACCACTGGATGCTTGAGAACGCCAGGTACACCCTCGCGAGGCTCACGGAGCTCGCAGGGGGCCAGTGACCCTGTACAGCTCGTCGCTGTAGACCGAGACAGCGCCCTTGCCTACGTAAGCCCCGCAGAACGGGCAGTGGTCTTCGTGAAGCTGCCTCCCGCAGACAGGACACGACGAGCTCCCCTCATGTCTGGGCGGCAGGGAAAGCCCAAGGGTTAACCTTCTCTTCAGCAGGTATGCGTGAGGGTAGGACGGGACGGCTATTGATGTGGCCCTGGCCAGCGACACCGCCTCCTCTGTAGTTATGAGCCTCCTCATGGAGTCCAGGAGGAGCTCAACGCCGCTGCCCCTGGTTATCGGGTCCTTGGGCCTCCAGGCCACTTCGACCAGGCCGTGCGCCTCTAGGGCCAGCCTCATGAGGTACTTGCCGAAGGGCCTTCCCCTCACGGGCCTGACCGTGCAGCCTGGGCTTGCCCTGAGGGCTATCTCCTTGGCCCGCTGTGAGTAGAGGGGCAGGTGCACTCTGACTCCAAGGCGCGATCCCATGGGGACAGAGTTGAAGAAAGCCCCCCTGATAACCTTCTCGAGCCACTCGCTCAGCCTCCCGGGGTCAGCGTCAAGGAGGAAGTCATAGCCAATGAAGAGCTCGTCACCGCCGTCGCCCGTGGCCACGCACCTGGAGCCCAGCTCCCTCGCCTTGGCTAGGCCTAGACACACGGCTGAGGCCGAGATGACCTCTATGGGGTCTATGGTCTCTATGGCTGTCAGCGCCTCGTCAGCGCACCTCAGCGCCTCCTCGATGGTTGGCCTCACCTTGACTAGCTCCAGGCCCAGCCTGCTGGCAACCAGGTCTACATAGGCCTCATCGCTTGAGCCAGGGAAGAGCACAGTTACCAGCCTGGGCCTGAGGCCTGCCTTGACCGCGGATAGCGCGACGAAGCTGGTGTCTATGCCGCCGCTGAAGAGTATTGTATCGCAGCCCCTTGACCTAAGCTCATCACCAACGGCTCTCATTAGGTCAAGGGCTAGGCTAAGGCACGCCTCGGGCTCCATAGCGGCCCTGGCTGGGCGCTCACACTAGCTTAAAACAAGTATGAGGGCCGATATTATCACGGCCGCCAGGGCGATGGTTACTGTTGACACCATGAGCGACCTCTTAACGTCCTCGGCCCCTGGCAATCTTCCGGCCTCGGGGCAGAGGGTGTAGGAGCCCCTCTTCTCGAGCAAGACCCCCAGCGCCCCGGCCATGGCCGACATTGGG
>JAPWTO010000027.1:0-12612 GCA_028276005.1 Acidilobus sp. | reverse complement strand
CCTCCAGCTCCCTCTTGAGCTCATCCCTCAGCCTCAGCTCGGGCGGCGATGAGAGCATGACAGCCTCAGGCCTGAACTTGGCAAGGGCGCGGAGAAGGCTTGCAACGGTCCTAGCGTACTTGAGGTCACCGAGGACCAGGTAGCTGAGCCCGTCAATGGTCCCGAAGATCCTCCTAACCGTATAGAGGTCAAGCATCGCCTGCGTGGGATGGTGTTGCCTCCCGTCGCCGCCATTTATGACTGGAGCCGAGGCGACCTCCGCTGCGAGCAGGGCCGCGCCCTCGTACCTGTGCCTGATCACTATTAGGTCTGAGTACGAGTCCAGCATCCTGATCGTGTCAACGAAGGACTCCCCCTTGGAGACGCTTATTGCTTCCTCCGACGTAAACCCTATGGTCTCAGCGCCTAGCCTCTTAGCGGCCGACTCAAAGCTCATCCTGGTCCTGGTGGAGGGCTCGAAGAAGGCCAGCGCTATCACCTTACCCTCGAGCCTCTTTCTGACGGAGCCCTGGGCCAGCTCCTTGTCCATTAAGTCAGCGACCTCAAAGAGCTCCTCAAGTTCTTCACGTGAAAAGTCCCTGACGTCTACTACGTCACGCCCTCTCCAGCCCAAAAGCCCACCAGTAAGTTGGAGCCAGGCATTATTAGACTAACGGGCTCCTTCGCAGGCAAGGGCGCCAGGGCCGCTTGTAGCCCTGAGCCCTAGCATGCGCCAAGCGTGACATTAAGGGGGACCACAGCTCTGAGGCCTTCCTGCCGCCTCTCTACCTCAGAGGCCTCCCCCAGAGCTCCTCGCTTACCATGTTCGCCTTTGACTCAGTGACAGCTCCGAGCCTTACCGCTTCGATTAGCACTTCACGTAAGGTGGTAACCCTCCTTAGCTGAACACCCAGCTTGGCAAGCGCCTCTGACGCGCCCTGTTCCCTATCTACAAGGACCACAGCGGTGACCTGCGAGGCCCCCAGGGACAGCAACGAGTTAACTGATGACACCAGGCTCCCGCCGGTCGTTGCCACGTCGTCTATTAAGATAGCTCTGCGCCCGCTGACATCTGCTCCCTCCACAACCTTCTCTGTGCCATGGCCCTTAGGGGGCCTTACATAGGCCAGCGGGAGGCCCAGCGAGAGCGAGACTGCAGTAGCCCACGCTATGCCGCCTGTCGCCACGCCCACTACGACGGCGTTATCATCGATGCCAGCCTTTACGACCTCGCTGGCCAGGAGCGTTGACAGAGTTCTGAAGTGCCTAGGGGATCCCAGGACCCTCCTCAGGTCCACGTAGATGTGACTTATGGCGCCTGAGGCCAGCCTGAACTCCCCGAAGAGCAGCGCGCCCGATTCTATAAGGGACCTGGTCACTATGCTCGTCAGGCCCTCTGACACCTCTTCATCGCCCCCAGGGCCTCCTCGCCCACCGACTTAGCGGCGGCGAGGGGGTCGCTGGCCTCAAGAATAGCGCGGCCAACTATCTCATAGTCTGCCCCGGCGCAGAGCGCCTCGCCTGGCCTCGCGCCCTGGGCGCCAACGCCCGGCGAGAAGATCTTCACGTCCCTCAGCCTGCCCCTTACGACCCTTATCACGTTAGGCCTCGTAGCCGGCGCCACAACCCCCCACGCGTTGAGGTCCCTCGCCAGCCCGATGACCCTATCAGTTATAGCGTCATAGAACTCCCGGGAGCCCGGATGGCTCATAGAGGCTACCAAGATCAGCTTGACGTCCCACCTGCTAAGCTCCTCTGAGAGAACGTCGAGTCCTCCCCTCCTTCCAACAAAGGCGTGAGCTATGACGGCGTCAACGTAGTCCTTGACCAGCGATGTCGTCCTTACCATTATGTCCCCTATGTCGGCCAGCTTTAGGTCAGCTATTATGAGCGCGTCGCCGACGGCGCCCCTGAGGTCCTTAAGGAACGCTGTGCCGCACGATATGAGCGTGGGCAGCCCTACCTTGAAGCCCGAAAGCACCTGTGAGAGCCCTTCCGATGATAATATTATCCTCTTGTCGCAGCTGGTCGCGTCTATCGCGAGCACCACCGGGTACCTGCCCATGGCTTACCACCGGACAGGGGACAAGCCCCTTTGAAGCCTTACTTGTTCACGCTTTAAACAACGTAGCCGTACATCGCCGACTTGGATTAAAGCTATTATTTAAGGAAAGGACCCTAGCGTCAGGCGGATAGAGTGACCAAGGTCTTTGTGGTTGGCCTCGGCAGGATGGGAAGGGGTATCGTCAAGAACCTCGTAAAGAAGGGGTACTCGGTGCTAGGTTATGACGTGTCCCCTAGGCCCTATGAGCTGCTTGCTGATGTCACAAGCTTCAGGCGTGCCGCCCTCCCTGACGCAAGAGAAGCAGATTATGTCCTCCTCACCCTTCCCACGGCCCATGAGCTCTTAGGCGTGTTAGGCGAGATGACGGGAAGTAAGGGGGTCATAGTAAATATGACCACGGTGGGCCTTGATGATGCCAAGGCCGCCGCGTCCAAGGCGGCCTCAATTAACGTGAGGTACCTGACGGCAATGATGGAGGGCGGCCCAGCTAACGCTGAGACAGGCGCTTTGACGCTTTACGTTGGAGGACCTGTGGAGGTTTACAATAGCTCACTGGCCTTCCTCAGGGACGTCGGAAACCCCATTTACGTAGGCTCTCACGAGGCTGCCATAGCGATTAAGCTGCTCAGCACTGCGATACTCCTTGCGAACACCGCAATACTGGCCGAGATCTCGCAGGCGCTCTTACGCCTTGGCCTGGAGCCTGACCTGCTGGTGAAGGCCCTGTCCTCGGGTGGCGCTGACTCAGCGCAGCTGAGGTCAAGGCTTCCCATAATGCTCTCGGGCCTTTACAAGGATGTCTTCTCAGTAGACCTCGGAGTCTATGTACTTGAAGAGGCTATCAAGGCCGCTAGGGCGCTTGGAAGCGACTACATGCCGTTGCTTTCACATGTAGTGGAGCTCCTGAGGGCTGCCAGAGGGCTTGGCCTTGGGTCACACGACATAGCTGAGATCGCTGAGCTGTATAAATACCTCGCGTCAAGGAGAGGCTAGGTGACCGCCGTGAAGGAGGCCGTGTTCACTGACAAGGCCCCTAGGCCTGTGGGTCCCTATAGCCAGGCCATAGTGGCGGGCGACCTAGTATTCATCTCAGGCCAGATCCCTATAGACCCTCGCACTGGAAAGCTCGTAGAGGGCGACTTCGAGGCCCAGGTCAGGAGAGTCCTCGAGAACCTAAGGGCAATACTTGAGGCCGCTGGTCTGACCCTTGACGACGTTGTTAAGGTCACCGCGTTCCTGAAGGACCCTTCCAAGTTCCAGGACTTCAACAGGGTCTACTCAGAGTACTTCAAGGGCTCCTTCCCAGCCAGGACAACGGTGTTCGTGGCAGACCTTCCTGCTGGAGCCCAGGTCGAGGTAGAGGCAATAGCCCTGAGGCCTAGGTAGCCCCAGAGGACTGGTCCTCCTTCAGTCCATTAAGGCACGCCTTTTTTATCAGGTCCCTGACCCCCCTCATGCCTCCTGCAAAGGGCACCTTCTCCTTGAACCTTATCACCTGAGGCCTCTTGCCCGTCCTCCTCTCCAGCTCGTCTTCAAGCCACCGCTCATCCATGGGCTGGTCAGGGCCCAGGACTACATAGTCAGGCCCTATAAGCTCTAAGGGCCTGAGGTAATCCTTCTCGTCCCCCATCACGACCTCGTATACGTACTTCAGTGATGACAGTACCAGGGCCCTGGAAGCCTCGTCAAGTATTGGGGGCCTGCCCTTGTCCTTTATAACGTTCTTATCCCTGGCAACTATCACGTAGACCTTGCCCAGTTGCGAGGCAAACCTGAGGAGCTCTATGTGGCCGGGGTGCACTATGTCAAAGGTTCCGGCCACGACTACCTTCTTCTCCTCTAAAGGCCTAGGCCACTTTATGTCAACAAGCCCCGCATGCCTTAGCGAGTCCAGCAGGCCCTCTGCGTAAGATATTGATATCAGTGAGTCCACGTAGTCCCCTTTGTTCAGGTAATACTCGGCATCCCTGAGGTAGGCCTCCGCGTTCTCAAGTAGGTTGACCAGGCCCTTATCACTTATCGTCCTCGGCACGCTGTTGATCGCTCGCTTAAGTTCCGAGAGGGCCTGCCTAAAGCCCGAAACGTACCTCCTGGCCCTCTCCTCTAGATGGTCATCCAAGATCGACACCTATCTATCACTTGGCCTCGGACTCGGAGATAGGCTTAACCTGATCTATGGGGACTGTGACCACGATCTTGGAGTCGCCTTCAAGGAGCGTTATGTCTAAGTCGCTCTTCCTGACCTCAAGAACCCTTCCCTTCATGCCCTTGAAGGGCCCGCCTATGACCTGTATTAGCTGACCCCTTTCAACCGCGACCTCTGTGACCGCTGGCTTGATGAGCTTAATTACATCATCTACCGTTACAGGTATAGGCCTCCTGCCCCTTATGTACCTGACCCCCTTTATCAGGTAATACAGGTCGGTCACATCGCCCACCTCAACAAAGACCACGTTCTTGTAGTCCTTTGAGAAAACTATGCTTCTCACGTCAAGGTTTAAGGCCTTTGCCCTCTCGCCAAGGATCAGGGCCACCTTCTCCTCATAGCCACCCATGACCTTCAGTGCGTAGAACTTACTTGGCTTTGGAGGCTGTTGCCCCTGTGGCTGGCCCTGCTCTGACAAAGGTCTCACCTCAGCTTACTATCAAGAGCACATATACTAAGTGTATTATGTAGGCCAGGACGCCAACTAGGAGGAACCCAATTATAGTCAGCCTGGTCAGGACTGAGAACTCCTCCTCGTCAGGCTTCCTGGAGAGCAGCACCACCCTTCTCCAGGCCGCTACGTAGTTCTTCAGCCTGTCCCTAAATCCCATTGCCAGGCGGCGCCCTGCCTAAACCGGACTCGCGGGCTTAAGTGTCCTACGGGGAGCGCTACATCAATTTACAACTGAAAGCCTCGCCCTTGAGGACAGGGAGGAGGCCAGCTCTCTTGAGCTCTACAGGGCTGGAGGCGCCAGCCCACACCCGCTAACGTCCACCAAGTTGGCCTGCCCTGGCGTTCAGCCGCTAGGGTGACAGCCCTCGGGCCGCCAGGGCCTGCCTGTACTCGGCCGCCAGGTCCCTTCTCCTGACCCTACCCCTGGGAGTCTCCTCGAGCCACGCCGCCGTCCTGAACCTGTAGACCTTGACCCTCTCGTCATGCCAGCAGTCAGGCCACAGGCCCGCCTTTATGCACGTCTCTGACAGGAAGGTCTCAACGTCCCACAGGTTCTCTACAGGCACCTCGGGCAGGAGTAGCCCCCTGTAGATGCCTTTCTCAACTACCAGCCCGTCCCTGCCTATCTCGACAAACTCCAGACGGCCCTTTACGTCACGCGGGGCCTCCTCAAGGGCTGAGAGCACGGAGACCTCAAAGGTCACGTAGTCAAGCTCCTGCCTCTCCATAGGCATGAACCTTGGGTCGTTGAAGGCTGCCTCGACCGCTACCTCTATAACTGACCTCACTAGAGGCCTTACCGGCTCTATGAACCCTATGCAACCCCTGAGGCTCCTTGAGCCTCCCTCATAGGTCTCTATCGTCACAAACGCAGCGCCCGGCCTGTAAGCCACAGGCGGCAGGCCCTGAGGGGCAGGCATTAGCTCCTTCCTGTCAAAGTAGTGCTCGACGCTCTTCCTGGCCAGCCTTACCAGCTGCCCCCCTAACGAGTCATCTACTTCGTCAGGGTCCACGGGCCTTTCCAAGCCACACACCACGCTGTTACGGTCAAGGGAGCGGTCTTAAGTGCAAACTGACGTCCGATCTTAAGTTGAAAGGCAAATAAAGCCCCTCGGCTCAAAGCTTCCAAGAGCGACTATCGCCAGCGCTGTTGCGCTAAAGGAGGGATACGAGAATGGACGACGGCGGAGAGGTAGAGGTGCTCTGTCCACGGTGCAGGGTACCCATGAACTACTATTCAAGGACTGAGAAGTCCAGCAGGTCCAGCGGCAGCACTGAGATAAAGGTGACCAGGTTCTACAAGTGCCCAGTGTGCGGAAGGACTGTAATCGACGAAGAGCTCCTGCTAAGGGAGACACCTGAAGGCATTGTGGTTACAGCCAAGAGAAACGGCCTTGAAAAGCTGGCAATAGTGAAAAAGGTCGTTAGACCCGCTTAATCGTAGGTCCGCTTTTTGCTCGGCCCTTCCGCTTGTTTTATTATGAGCTCTTAGCAACACCCTTGAGTTAAAGCCGCTTGACGACCTCCTTTAACGTCTCGTCACAGCTGTGAACGGTAACCGAGGTAGGCCTCGTTGTAGTTAACCTGCTCCTCTCAAACTTGCTAAGCCTGTCGGCCACGCTTAGGGGGTAGGGAAGAGCGAGGCCTGGCCTCAACATCGGCCTCACGAGCTCCAGAGACTTCCTCACGTCAACCAGGTTGCCCGGGCTCACATATATCCTGCCCCTGGAGGTCTCTATAGCCACGCCCAGGACGCCCTCATCAGATGCTATGCAGAGGCCCAGGTCGCACTGCTCAAGCCTTCCGTAAAGCGGCCTCTTGGCCACTCCAATGGACGGAACCCCCAGCGCCACCCCCACGTGGGAGGCTATGCCGAAACGCCTTGGGTGCGCTATACCGTGGCCGTCAACCAGGGTAAGCCCTACCCTGTACCTAGTCATCAAGGCCATCGCGGCAGGCGCCATCAGCTGCATCTCCCTGAAGGCCAGAAGCCCGGGTATGTAGGGCACGCAGACCGGCCCCCTGGACTCGTAACACGCTAGC
This sequence comes from Acidilobus sp., assembly GCA_028276005.1. Lineage (GTDB taxonomy): Archaea > Thermoproteota > Thermoprotei_A > Sulfolobales > Acidilobaceae > Acidilobus. The sequence continues at coordinate 5,865 of JAPWTO010000027.1, read as the reverse complement.
GGCTCGCCTTCAGGCGTGAAGGCCGCGGCGACGGCTACCCCGTAGGACTCCCGTGGGCCCCAGTAGGACGCGTCGAGCGCCATGATCGCCCTGCCCAGGACGTCGTCGCCAGGCCACCTCAGGGTTACCTTAAGCTTCAGGGCTTTCTGGGCCCTGACGGCCCTCTCGTAAGAGAACGCCCCCCTTATGCCCCTGCAGACCTCAGGGGGAGCCCCTGTCCTCAACAACCCTCAGCCTTAGGCTCCTCTCCTTAGCCTCGCCGGCGACGCTTATGGTGAGGACGTCTATGCCGTCACCTGTCGAGGCGTCGCGCTCCATCGAGACCCTTAGTGCGCTCACGGCCAGCTCCTCGGCCTCCGCTAGGCTCATGTCGTCCCTGTACTGGCTCTCCAGCAGCCCTAACGCTGTCGTGGCGCCTGAGCCAACAGCCATGTACTTGTCCTCCGACACAGAGCCCAGCGAGTCAAGGGTGAACACCTTAGGCTGGCCGTCCCTGTCGATGCCTCCCACCATCGCCTCTATCAGGAAGGGCAGTACCTTGTAGGAGTAAAGTATTGACGAGAGGAGCTTAGCTATCGAGTAGAGGCTCATAGGCCTCTCGCTGGTCAGCTCGTAGTACTTGCTCTCAGCGCTGAGGAACCTCACTATGGCGCCTACGTCAGCGTAGAGGCCGCTCATCGCTATGCCGACCCTGTTGTTCAGGAGGAAGACCTTCTTGGCGTTCCTGCTCATGACGAAGGACCCGTAGGCCATCCTCTTATCTGTAGCCAGCACTACGCCGTCCTTGGCCCTTAAGCCGACGGCCGTCCCCTGCTCTATCTGGTAGGCCACTGGTGCCACCTTGTAGTTGGAGCCGCGCAGGGAATTTAAGTGACAGCTAGCCAGAGCTGTTGACATAGAACTCGGCTTTCCTTGAGCTTGAAACTATAAAAACGTAAACTATATAATTTTAACAAACCTTATAACTTCATAACCATAAGACAGCCCTGGTGGTGCCCTCTTGAGGACCAAGAGGGCCCTGGCCCTCGTCCTTATCGTCATTGTCTCGGCCTTGCTGCTCGCGGAGCTGTTCTACGCGACGCCTAACCTGTTCTACAGGGGGAGCGTGATAGTAAGGGCTTACGCTATAGGAAGCTACGGCTTGCTGGTCTGGCTCACCAACGCCTCCTTCTCAGTGTGGGCCTGGGCTCCCACTCCTAACGGGACCACTTTCATTCCTGTCTTCAACGGGATGGGGCCCTAGGCTGTGATAGGCCTGGGAAGGCTAGTCGGCTGGGCCGAGGACTGGGTGCACGCTTATGGCAAGGTTGCCATAAGCGCCTTTGAGCCATCGATAATCATATGGGTCTCATACTCTATACCCCTGCCCAACGGCAGCGTCGAGCTTGTGGCTCAGCCCTTCTACAGGCCTTTGAACCTCAGCTTCCTGCTGAGCGGCGGCTGGGGCATAGTAGTAAACGCTGTGATGGGCCGCCCCTTCATTACCGTCGTGAAGGCCAGCGGGGCGGCCGCGAGGGGCCCAGGTGAGGCGTCGACCCTCTCACCCCCGTTCTACGTGGCGCCTCACGTCATTGCTTGGTACCCCAACGACACGGGCATGGCCCCCATAAGCCTCGTTGTGACCTTAGCGCAGCCCAATCCTCTCATCACTTCCTCTTATGAAGGCTTAGCAGCTGTGAATATAGTACCAATAGGATTCCCTGCCATCGTGGACTCCGTCACGTTGCCTGGCAGCGAGTTCGAGGCCGCCCTAAGAGACGCTGAGTCGGGGAACCTACTACAGGCCGTCAGCGCGCTTTCCCCAGTAATGGGGCCTGCGCTCAGCTACACGATCCTCATAAGCAACACCGTGGCGGCCGTCAGCATCCCACCGGGTCATGAAGACATAGCCCAGCTCTACATAGTTGGCCAGGGCGCGCTGGTCAACTGGACTGAGCAGAGCGCTTCCGGCAGGCCAGTAACCTGGTACCTCAGCCTCCAGCTGACGGAGGCTAAGATCGTGAAGCTTAAGCCCACGAAGTTCGTGAGCTACACGACCATTGCGCTCTATGACTGGGAGGGCTACGACCCATGCATTAACCTGAGCGAGTGGGCTCATGAGCAACAGATCCTCATGCAGAACTCAAGCTACTCCTTTGGGGCTGGCATGAACTCCACGTGCCCGCTCCCCAAAACGCCAGCGCCCGTCATATGGGAGGACTACGCCACTGACCTGACAAATTACGCTACGGTGAAGCCTGGCGGTAACTTCATGGAGCTCTCTTATGAGCTCTCACACGGCGTTAACGGAACTATCATAAGCCCTATGGGCGCGGGCATCGACCTGGGCTCGGCCATAGCGTCAGTAATGGAGGGCAAGGATTTCGGTCAGCCAGGGGCAACAGCCTCCGCGGATCTAATAGCGGGGGTCCTTGTCCCCTTCCAGTACCTGGTGTTTAACGAAATTACGGCGTTCAACAACCTGCCGCGTGGCTATTACGTTAACGTATACTTCAATGACCTGACCCCCGTGTACTATAACGCCAGCGGCTACGGCTTCACCCTGCCCGGGAAGCTGATGCTTATAAACGTGACATCATCGCATGAAGGCTAAGGGAGGACATAGGTCAAGGTACTTTTGAGCGTCTAATTGAAAGCCCTTCGTGGTGGAACCTCCACAGCCTTGGCCTGCAGAAGGGCAAGCGGTCAAGAGGAAGGCTAGCCCAAGGACCTTGCACGAAATCGTTCAGCCAGTAATACTCCCCCTGCCCTGCTAAGGCCTACTGAAGTCTAACAGCAGAAGACGGAGGATGGACACTGTGACAGGGATAGTTGATGTAATTAAGAAGGCCTTCTCCTGGGGCCTTGAGAAGGCCGAGACGGAGGGCTTGCCAGATCACTCTGAGGGGGTAAATTACGATGAGATAGTGGCCCAGCTCAACATGGCGAAGTCTGAGGTCGAGAGGATAAAGCTCAAGATGTCAGCCGAGATGAGCGAGTACTACCAGAAGCTCGTAAAGGCGCTGAAGGCTAAGGACGAGGAGAGCGCTACATTTAGCGCCTCAGAGCTTGCGATAAAGAAGAAGGTCTACAAGATCGTCGTAGCCTATGAGAAGCTCCTGGGGGCCGCCATTGAGAGGATAGCAGACGCCAGGAACATAGAGGTCCTCGTTAAGACCCTGGCGCCACTCCAGTACGTCATGGAGACGGCTAACAACTACCTGTCTGGCCTCGCGCCTGACGTGACGGCCTCCCTGGCCTCAGTGATAGAGTCCACGGAGGGCGTCATAAGGAAGGTCGGCCTGCTCAGCTCAGTGCTGCCTGAAGGCAAGAGCGTGGCCCTCTACAGCCAGGACGTCAAGGAGCTCATAGCTGAGGCCATGAAGGAGGCTGCTGAGGAGGCTGAGAAGGCCGCCCCGAAGGTGCCGCCAGCCTATGACCCTGAGGCGCTCGAGAGGAGGCTGCTCGACTACATAAGGACCTCAAAGGGTGTCATAAGCGTAAGGCAGGCCGCGGCCTCCCTCGGCGTGGCCCCAGAGGTGGTGAGGGAGCTGCTGGCCAGGCTTGAGGCTAAGGGGGCCATAAAGGTAGAGCCCGCGTCATCGACCTCAACTGCTTAAGGCCTTTCCCCCTTTATTTCGCTATATTCAACGTCATAGAGGTGAAGACGCTTGTCAGGGAGCCCTGTGCAGATGCTGGAGAGCCTTGCCAGAAAGAAGATAGAGGAAGGGCTTCAGGCCGAGAAGAACAAGGACTACGCCACGGCCGCGGACAAATACAAGAGGGCGCTGGAGGCTCTTGACGACATTATTAGGAACTACCCAGATCACCCGCTCGTAGGCCTCTACAGGCGGATGTATAACGACGTAAAGACCAGGCTCAAGTACGTTGAGGTCAAGGGGACCCAGGCCGTATCCCTTGGAGATGACGTGGTAAAAGTTGACATAAAGGGAGAAGCCGAACAGGGACCTGACGAGCTGCCTGAGTTCGTGCTCAAGGAAAAGCCGAAGGTCACGTTCAACGACATAGCTGGGCTTGAGGAAGCTAAGAGAGCCATAAAGGAGGCGATAATCTACCCTATAACTGAGCCTGAGCTCTTCCCCCTCGGCTGGCCGAGGGGGATCCTCCTCTACGGCCCCCCTGGCACAGGCAAGACCATGTTGGCCGCGGCCGTGACCAACGAGGTGTCGGGGGAGTTCCTCTACGCTGACGCGGCCAGCATCATGAGCAAGTGGCTAGGGGAGGGCGAGAAGAACGTTAAGAGGCTGTTCGAGTACTCTAGGTCAAGGGCCAGGTCAGGGACCCCTGTGATAATATTCATAGATGAGGTTGACGCCCTCTTCGGCGTCCACTCTAACGAGGTGGGCGGCGAGGTCAGGGTAAGGAACCAGTTCCTTAAGGAGATGGACGGGCTCCAGGACAAGAATGAGAGGCTCCACGTGTACGTTATAGCAGCCACCAACAAGCCCTGGGCCCTTGACGAGCCCTTCATCAGGAGGTTCCAGAAGAGGATCTACGTGCCTCTGCCTGACCTAGAGGCCAGGAGGCACCTCCTGCAGATGCTTCTCTCGAAGCTGCCGAGTGGGGCGAAAGTGGACCTGGACGAGCTGGCTAGGAGACTTGAGGGCTACAGCGGCAGCGACATAAAGGACCTGGTCCAGGACGCCTATATGAGGGTCGTTAGGGAGTACTTCGAGCAGAAGGGCAGCCTGAGGCCGATAACCATGGAGGACTTCGAGTACGCCCTGGGCCGCAGGAAGCCAAGCGTTGACGAGAGGATGCTCAGGGCCTATGAGGAGTGGAGCGAGAAGTTCAAGGCCGTTTAGGCCTGCGGGCTACAACTCCTAGGGCCTCCTTAACGTACCTTATTTCATCGAAGCCCGCTTCCCTAAGCCTTCTCGCTACGTCAGCCCAGAGGCTCCTACCCCTGGCCCTGCCTGGCTCGCCCGTGTAGTGGAAGAGCCTGCCGCCCGGCCTCAGGAGCCTGAAGAGCTCCGCGTAGAACTCCCTGCCGTACAGGGGCCCCGTCGATGACGTGAACCTCGGCGGGTCGTGAACTACATAGTCGAAGGGCCCCGAAAGCTCCTTGACAGCCATAACGGCGTCGCCTAACAGGATCGTCACCTTATCGGAGGCCAGATGACGGCTCCAGGGGTTCCTCTCGGCTATCCAGAGAACGTTCTCGTCGACCTCTATAGACGTCACGTGGGCAGCGCCCGCCTCCAGGGCAGCGGCCGTCGTATAGCCTAGACCGGTCCCAACCTCGAGGACCTCGGACCCTGGCCTTATTGGCAGGGCCCTGACCTTAGACCTGGCGTCCTCAATTGGCGTTGTCCCCTCCACCCTGTGCATGTGTATGCCGTTGATTTCGAGTGTTGGAGCGCAGCTTCCCTCAACGGGCACCAGCTTGTAGTAAGCGAACGGCGTCCTCACCTCGATTTCATAGACCGCTGACCACTCAACCGCCAGATATGACCTCCTGTGTGCGTGCCTCCGAAGGACCTCCACCTCGACGCTATAGGCTCTGCCCCCCAGCTCGACAATTACCTCGTGACTCCTCTTGGCTACCCTGACGGAGTCCTTACCCGCATTAACCGTGACCACGCTCCCTGGCGACGCGTTAAGTAAGGCCTCTGACTCCCAGGGGGCTAGTACTACACACTCGCAGGCCGAGAAGCCGAAGACCTGGAGGGCCATCAGAGCAGCTCCTCTAGGCTCCTCTCTACCTCCTCAGCCCTTCTGGCCTCTCCCTTGGCAACTGCCTCCCACTCGCTGATCACGTCTATGTCGCCTCCCCTGCTCTTCTCCTTGCATATGTCAACCTTGACTATGGCGGGGAGCTTGACCATGCTCCCTATTACGACAGCTTCGCCTGGGTTCAGGCTC
>JAPWTO010000002.1:0-51489 GCA_028276005.1 Acidilobus sp. | reverse complement strand
CGTACATGTCTATCAGGTTGTTCACGTCCTTTATTATTTCAACGAGCCTGTCCTGCATCTGCGCAGGCGTGAGCCTGAGCTCCTTGACCAGCCTGTCTATCTTATTGATAAATAGTACGGGTCTGACTCTCTCCTCAAGGGCCTGCCTGAGGACGGTCTCCGTCTGCGTCATAACGCCCTCGGCGGCGTCAACCACTACTATTGCGCCGTCTAGCACCCTGAGGCTCCTGGTGACCATCCCGGTGAAGTCTATGTGGCCTGGCGTATCGACGAGGTTTATTATGTAACCTTTGCCGTTGTACTCGTGGTAGAGGCTAGCGTTAGCCGCCTTGACCGTCAGCTGCCTCTCCTTCTCTACCTTAAGGTAATCGAGCGCCAGCGCCTCGCCGGCAACCCTCTCCGAGATTATGCCAGCCCCGGCGAGCAGGGCGTCGCTAGTTGTCGTCTTGCCGTGGTCGACGTGCGCTATTACGCCTATATTCCTCACTTGTTCGATGTTGCCCATGATCTTCTCTATTTCAGAGACCATCTTTACTCTTGCGCCCACAGCGGCTACACCTTAAGCCATAGAAGCGTTAGGACCTCTTGAGGTTAAAAACGATTCTGAACCAACATGTGGTTTTTAAGGTAGGAAGGAGGCGGGACCGCGGTCATATAAACGTCTAGCCCCGAGCCCTCGGAGAGCGACTTTACAAGGTCTCTTCTCAAGTCCCTTGCGGCCTTGTTGGCCCTGAGCATTGCTGTAGAAGGCTCTACATAGGTGCTCTTCCTTAATATGATCTTGGTGGGCCCGCTTAGCTCAAGGCCTGGGTCCCCAACGCCTACCACTGAGTCACAGATATCAGAGGCGCAGAGGACCACGATGACAATCCAGCCCGCCCTTATCCTCTCCTTAAGCCAGCTGGGGAGGTCTAGGGCGCTGGCCTCCGATGAAACCCCTATTATGCAGTCCCCACGCTTTGTGAGGAAGTTCTCCTTGGTTAACTCTATAGTAGTTGGATGCCTTGCAGTTACGTTCTCATGGCCCTGGGCCCTGAAGTGGAACCACAGGCCTTCGATCTCCAAGCGGGTCACCTGCTCTCGCTGAGCACCTATTAGCTTTAGGCCTGCTAGAGCTATTCTGGAGAGGCCTTAAGTGGATGGTCAAGAGGGCGTCTACGAGCGCGCTAGGAGATCGATGGTGGAGGAGCTGAAGGCGCTCGGCTACATAGTTAGCAAGGAAGTAGAGGAGGCCATGTTGGCCATCCCAAGGGAGGTCTTCGTGCCGGAGGACCAGAGGCCCTACGCATATGAGGACAGGCCCCTTCCCATAGGCTTCGGGCAGACCATTAGCGCACCAAGCGTTGTAGCGCGTATGACGGAGCTGCTGCAGGTCAGGAAGGGCCAGAAGGTGCTTGAGGTGGGGACGGGCTCAGGCTATCAGGCCTCAATACTTGCGTGGCTGGTGGGCGAGAATGGTCACGTGTGGACTATTGAGAGGATAGCGGAGCTGGCGGCCAGAGCTAAGGGCGCTATAGAGTCCATAGGGCTTGGGGACAGGGTCACGGTGATAGTGGGCGATGGCAGCCTTGGCTACTCTGAGGCAGCCCCTTACGACAGGGTAGTGGTGACCGCTGCCGCGCCCAGGCCACCTCGCAGTCTCCTCTCTCAGCTCTCAGTCAACGGCAGGATGGTGATACCAATAGGGGGAAGGTCGGGTCAGGTGCTGACCGTCTTTGAGAGGAAGGGACCGGATTCTTATGAGGAATTTTACGACGTAGAGGTCCTGTTCGTGCCCCTCGTAGGGGCTGAGGGCTGGCCAGAGGGCTCGTAAACGTTTTAGGATTGTCTGTAACATTTTTGTGTAAATATTTATTATTTTAATACTTCTAATTCCTTTAACGCTATTAAGTACAGACGCAACGTACCTATCAAACCTCTCCTTCATTACTTTCTTATGCCCTCAGATGTAGTACTCTATTGGGTTGACTAGAATAAGGGCTGAAAACCTATAAGGTCTTTCCCTCAACCTTTAAACGGAGGGCGCCACCGTGAAGCCTATGAGCAGTCGCGAGGCGGAGGAGGGCGCCCAGTGAAGCTCCCCGCGTCGTGGCCGGGAGCCCATGCTCCCTGACCTAGGCGTGGGGAGGGGGAGAGGAGTGATGAGGCCGAGTGACTAATGGTCACGAAAGGCGACCATTAGTAATGACGAAGGCCGAACTCTACGGTGTAGCTAAGCGCGATGAAGTGTGTGGTGGACTCCGAGCCCTAGGCAATGACGACAAGGAGCCCTCTGAGCTCATAACTTCAATACTGCCTTGCATACCTCATGTAAGTCACAGCGGGGCGTCCACAGACAGGACATTTGCCCTCAGCTGGCTCAAAGGGCCAGGGAGTACCTAACGCCTTGGCGTTCTGCTGCTCAGCGGCCTTCAGGGCGCAGTCCTCAAGGCCGCACCATGGCAACTCAACGACTCCTCCCCGTTCGTCCAGAGCCTTTTTCGCCTCCTCCACAGAGTTAACTCTTAGCACTCTTTCCCTTAGAAACCTCCAGGCCCTTTCATATAATATGTTATCAAGGTCGTTCAGCATCTTCCGAAGCTCATTAACTAGATCCTCAAGCTTGACGACGCGCTTGGAGAGGTCTACCCTCCTGACTAACGTGACCGTCTTAGAGTTCGCCTCCCTTAGGCCGATTTCAATCCTTATCGGCACACCCTTGGCATCCCATAGGTAGTACTTCTCGCCTGGCGTCAGGTCGCTCCTGTCATCAAGCAGTGCGCGTAAGCCTGCCCCTTTAGCCGCTTCAAGGACCTGCCTTGCGTAGTCTAAGACCACGTCAAGTTTGCCTTTATCAGAAGGTTGTATAGGAACTATAACCACCTGGTAAGGGGCTACAGTGGACGGCAGCACCAGACCAAGGTCGTCGCCGTGCGTCGCTATGATGGTCGCAACGGCCCTGTCGCTCACGCCGTAACTCGTCTGCCACGGGTAGTCAAAGGTCTCATCGCTTCTCTGTATCCTGAACCCAAAGGCCTTAGTGAAGTTCTGGCCAAGGTTATGGACAGTCCCTATCTGAAGAGTCCTGCCGTCAGGCATTATTGCATCAAAGGCTATCGTGTAGAGGGCCCCCGCGAACTTATCCCAGTCAGGCCTCTTAGATACGAGGTAAGGTATGTAGAGCGAGTCAAAGAACTTCTTGTATATGTCAATGGCTTCAAGGACCTGCTTCTCAGCGTCCTCAAAGGTCTCGTGAACAGTGTGGGCCTCCTTGAAGCTCGTGACCTCCCTCAGCCTTATCATGGGCCTTGTGGCCTTAGTCTCATACCTGAAGACGCTCACTACCTGGTAGAACCTCCTTGGAAGCTGCTTGTAGCTCTGTATCCAAAGGGACTCGTAGTAGGTGATAGGGGTCTCGCTCGTGGGCCTAAGGGCCAGCTTAACGTCAAGGGGCTCCAGGCCCCCATGTGTTACCCAGTAGACCTCGTCCTCAAAGCCCCTTATGTGCTCGCTTTCCTTGGCCAACATCCAGTCGGGTATGAGGAGGGGGAAGAGGACCTCCTCGTGTCCCCTTGAGTCCAGGAGGTTTCTAATGAGATCGAGGGCCCTCTTCCTTATCTGGAAGCCGTACGGCATCCAGACGCCCATACCTTTAACTGGGTACCTGCCGTAGTCGTAGACCTCAGCCCTCTCGAGTACCCAGTCGAACCACTCTGAGAAGTTCTCCTGCCATCTCTTTCGCTGAGGCCCTGGCACCCTCTTCACCTTAGCTGTGTCAGGTTAGAAGAAGGAGTCGGTTTAAAGGATGACGGCCATGGGCTAATCCCAGTTATCTCTTTTTATATCATTTTACTTGATTATACTCAGCATCGACTACAGGGATGGCAGCCATCGCTGACGTTTATAACAAATGTAGGCGGATCGGCCATGGCGTAGATTTTCCATTCAGGTCAACGTTACCACGGCTCTATTGAACGACACCTCGACCTGGTAGAAGGTCCTTGGCACTCCGGGTGAAAATGAAAAAGGTTCCAGGTTTTAGGAAGGGCCCTTTAAGCCGTGGGCAGAACAAAGGCTATTATTATCGCTATCAGCAGGCCGTAGATGGCTATTCCCTCGCCGAGGACCACGAAGAGGAAGGCCGATCCAAAGACCTCCCTCTTCTCAGCTACGGCGCTGATGGCTGCGGCCCCTGCTACGGCAACCGCATAGCCCCCTCCTATGCCAGCTAGGCCTACGGCAAGACCTGCCCCTATAGCCTTGCCGAGTACCGACATCGCGTAGGGTGACATCGCCTGATCGCTTGTGGCTGTAGTGGTCGAGGTACCTACGGCGTGAGCCACGGCCGCCCCAGTCGCTATAGCCGCTATTATTGCCAGGGCAGCAACAGCTACCATTATGGCCCTGTACTTAGGCCTCCTCCAGGCCTCCTTCAGGACAATGTTTAAACCCTCCATGAATCTCGCAGGGTCCTTCATAGGCCATCGGCTGGCTCATGGCACTGAGGAATTAAAACTCTTTCGACGTCGGGTTTGCGCTGTGCGTTGCTTGCACCACTTATAGTGGTAAAAGGTATTTGGCCCTTTAAACTTCTGGGCTAAATTACGACCGGAGAGCCTTGATACTAAGCGACAAGGACATCAGGATTCTCCTAAGGGCTGGCGAGCTAATGGTAGAGCCCTTTGATGATGAGGTCGTGAGGGAGAACGGCCTTGACCTACGGTTAGGCAATGGCTACTGCGCCTTCAAGAATACTGATAAGGTGCTGGACCCCAGGGCGCCTGGCAGCCCTGAGGAGTTCTATGAATGTCGTGAGGGGGAGAGCTTCGTGATCGAGCCCCACAGGCATTACCTGCTCCACACGTTGGAGTACGTGAAGCTACCCCCTTACCTGGCCGGCCTGGTCAACCTAAGGAGCACCTGGGCAAGGACAGGCATCTACATACCAAGCACCGTGGTTGACGCAGGCTTTGAGGGCCAGCTTACAATTGAGGTGATAGGGAGCGAGTTCCCGGTCAGACTTTACGCTAGGGAAAGGTTTCTGCACCTCGTCTTAGTTAAGCTTGAGACGCCGTCAGAGAGGCCGTACTCGGGCGAGTACAGGGGGCAGAGGGGCGTCAAGTTGCCCAAGTTCTTCAAGGCCCAAGCTGGCATTTAACGTCTTGACAAACGTTATATTACCTCCTCGTGCGGCTTCCCCAGGGACTTAGTTGGGCCGACGTAGCTCAAGGTCACAGGGCAGGCTGATAATCTCCTACCCAACTCACCCAGCCTTCCTATGGGGCTACCTGATAATCGGAGCTCTCCTGGTGTTCCTGTTCCTGGGCTTTCCTGGGCTTGTGGCCAGCGTTTCCAGCAGCCACCTTGCCCGGCCTCTTTGGGCGCTGGCAACGCTTCTCATAGCCTTAAGCCCTCTTCTGAGCTTCCTCAACGTAGCCATAGCTAGGGTAAGTGCAGGGGCCCTTGTAACAGAGCTCGACGTTGATTATGTGGAGTTCTTCGGCATACCAATTCCGGTGCCGAGGATTAGGACGAGAGAGGTCAAGACTATTCTAGCCGTAAACGTGGGCGGGGCCCTGGTACCGATAATATCATCAGGTATATTCGCCTATCTACTCCTCAACTCGCCTTACTCGTGGCGGTTTGGCGTAGCGGTGGTACTTGACGTGAGCTTAACTTCAGCTGTGGTCTATCTCCTCTCAAGGCCTGTGGCAGGCGTTGGAATAGTGGTACCGGCATTTGTAGCACCACTTATAGCTGCACTGGTGGCTGTGGCGTCCGTTGGCTTTGGCATAGCTGCGTCCACGGCGGCTTACATAGGGGGCTCGGTGGGCAGCCTAATAGGCGCTGACATAATAAGGCTGTCAAAGAGCTTCCGTGAGTTAAGGGCGCCCTTGTTGAGCGTAGGGGGCGCAGGAGTTTTCGATGGCGTCTTCATAAGTGGCGTCATGGCGTTCGTCCTGGCTCTCTAGACCTTTACAAGCAGTTCAACGGAGTATATGTTCTGGGAGGGGCTGTACTCTAGGGCTCTGTGGACTTCTATGGGTCTCACAGAGCCGCAGTGCTTCAAGGCAGTTGATGTCACTAGGTCAAGGGCTGCACTCTCATCATCGGTAAGGATATACACGTGAAGCCTGGCTCCCTTAGCTGCCAACGCGCAGGCGGAACCCATGAAGTCAAGCACCGAAGTCGGGTTATTCATTATGATCCTGTCAAACTCCCCCTCAAGGACGTCAGGCAGCGTCCGTGAGTCAGCCCACATCACTGTGACCTTGCCCTTGAGCCTTCTCGCGTTTAGAGCCACGTTCCTGGCAGCCAGGTAAGCCGCATAGGGGTTTACGTCAACTGCTACGGCCTCACACCTGGCGGCCGATGCAGCTGTTATGGAGAACGGGGCCACCCCTGCAAACATGTCAAGTATTAGCTCCCCCTCAGAGACCTCCCTTGAGACCCTCAGCCTTTCGCCCGCTAGCTTCGGGTTGTAATAGGTCTTGGCTACGTCGACCAGAAAGTGGAGGCCGTTCTCTGTGGCCCTGGTCAACGTCGAGCCACTGCCGTAAAGCAGTACAAGCTGAGGGAGCCTAAGCTCTCCTACCGTACCGACCTTGAGGAAAACTGACTCTAGCCTTGGGTATATTCTCGTTACGGCTTGGGCAGCCCTTACATAGGCTTCAAAGGGGACGCCACTCGACCTACTGAAGACAACTATATTACCTATTTTGACGTAGCTTGAAAGCCCTATTTCCTTGGGTATGCCAGAGGGCCTTGAGGACTCAAAGAGGTCCTCGCAGGACTCTGACTCTATGCCTAATTCTGATAATGTTGAGGAGGCCTTTAGTAAGTCGAGGACCGGTATCTTAAGCTTGCCACTCTCCCTCTTCGGCTTAGCCTTAGCGATTAGGCCCTTGGACTTGAGCGCAGCCAGGGCTTGTTCTGCGTGCCTTACTTCAACCTTAACGCAGCTGGAGTTCACTAGCTCGCTCAAAAGGCGTTTCCCCGGGCTGAATCCTTATACATCAATGGAAACCCTTTTATATTTAGCATGTAAAAGGTCCCACGGACGACCCCTCACCTGACGGGGGCGCTGCCCCAAGGGCGAGGGCGATGAGGCCCCTCAGCCCCTGTAGACGGGGCCCCGTGCCGTTGGGCCCGACGGCCGCCCATGATGCTCGCAGGTGCCATTGGGGCCCTGTGGGCGAGGTGGAAGCCCCTACGCTCGATCGTGAATACACGTAAAGTGATTGAAGTGAGGGTGTAGGGACAAACGGCCGAGGCTATAACCCGCCTTCTGTACTTCGGCGGCATCCGACTACGCGGCCTGAGGGCCTCGCGCGGCTCCTCACAGGCCCCCGCCTTGCTCCGCCGGGGTCGGCCGTTTCACCGCATCCTCCACGATGCTCAGCCCGTTACTGGAGCCCCGTTGCCAGGGCCCCCTCAGGGCCTCATTGACATACCGTGGAGGCCGTGTCGTCTCTGTGCCGTTGCCCTGGGTATCACCCAGGCCCCTTGCGGGGTCCGGCTGCCGCTGAGAGGGCGGTGTTTCCTCAGGCCCCATCGGGCCCGTGAGCCGCCAGCCTCGGCCCCCTTCGAGTTTTGATTCATGTTAAGTAATAAAGCCTACCTGCCTCCTTTGACCTCTTGGACGAGGCCTTGGGATCAGGCGTAGGGCTTGTAGTGAGGCCCTCCAGCGACGTTGCTGAGAGAATAGCGCTTGAGGTCATTCAACGCGTAAAGGAGGCTGGATGGGAGCCTCTAATAGAGGTGGAGAGCGCCGAGGCCTACCCAAGAAGCCTTGGAGGCCTGCGGACGTTCTCGCTTGATAGGAATCCGCCAGGCAAGGTTATCGTGATAGGAGGTGATGGAACGCTCCTAAGGACTGCAATTAAGGCGGGGGACAATGATTTAGTGTTCATGGCCGTGAGGGCTGGAAAGAGGGGCTTCCTGTTAGACGTTGACGAGATGGAGCTCAGCAAGAGAATTCCCGAGTTCTTGAGGGGAGAATTTGAAATCGTGGAGCACCAGAGGATTAGGGCTGAAGTCGAGGGGGCCACTACTCCCTGCGCCCTGAATGACATTGTTGTCTTTACCGCCGAGGGCCAGATGGTAAGGCTTAACGTAATGACCAGGGGCGAAAGGGTTATGGGCCTTGATGGGGACGGCTTAGTGATCTCGACTACAACGGGCTCGACCGCCTATAGCCTGAACGCAGGAGGGCCTATCATCGACCCAAGGCTTGACGTTATAGTTCTGACCCCCCTTAACCCCGTCCAGCTTTATCTGAGGCCCGTGGTTATGTCAAGAAGCGAGCAGCTGACAATAAGTCTTAAGGAGGACAGCAGCGCCGCGTACCTTGTAATTGATGGCCAGATCAAGTATCCCCTGAGGCCAGGGGCTTCGGTGTCTGTAGGTCCCTGCCCAAGGCCTCTTAGGGTTGCCAGGTTCAACTGGTGGGCGAACTATTATGAGAGGCTCTTCGCGCGCCTGCTCAGCTATTGGTGATATAGAGAGGATCGCCGTTCTCGACGCTGGCGCTATATTCGCAGGCGTCCAGCTAAGGCTTCCTCTGTCGATCACCACTAGCGTGGTGATGAATGAGGTAAAGGACGAAGACTCCAGGGCTAATCTTGAGAGAGCCCTTGAGGCAGGCAAGCTGCTCGTTGTCGATCCAGGGCAGGAATTTATCGAGGAGGCTATAGGTGTCGCCAGGTTGGCCGGAACCCTTGACAAGCTCAGTAAGGCTGACTTGGGGGTGATAGCTCTGGCCCTGGAGATGAGAGGGTGTAAGAAGGAGGTCGCTGTGGCCTCTGACGACTATGCAGTTCAGGTAACAGCCCTTAGGGCGGGACTAGAGGTTATACCAGTTAGATATAGGGGCATTAGAGAGGCGAAGCGACATAACCCCTTAGGTCAAAGTAAGTAGCGTCGGTGACCTTTACCCTTATCCACCTGCCCATAATGTCGGGGTTCTCCTGTATTGAGATAGGGAAGTAGTTCTCAGCTCTGGCCACGTAGTAACCGTTCCTGAACCCTCTTGACGTGACCAAAGCCTTCAGCTCCCTACCTATGTAAGCTTTGTAGATCTCCGTCTCGACCTCCTGTATGGCGCTCAGGATCCGCAGGCTTCTCTCCTTCTTTACAGGCTCAGGCACCTGAGGCATCGACGCCGAGAGGGTCCTGGGCCTTATGCTGTACTGTGCCAGATAGACCCTCTCAAACCTTAGCCTCTTAACCAGCTCAACGCTTCTCATGAATGCCTCCTCGTCCTCACCTGGGTGGCCAACTATGATGTCAGTTGCGAAGAGCGAGTCGGGGAAGGCCTTCTTAACGTTAGCGTGAAGTTCGACGAACTCATCAACGGTATATCTTCTATTCATTATCTTAAGGACTCTGTCATCGCCGCTCTGGACAGGTATGTGAAAGAACTTGAACACCCTCTCATCCTTATAGACGTCAAGGAGGCTATCCATAATCTCCATGGCTTCGTTAGGCGTCATCATGCCAACTCTGATCCTGTAGTCCCCAGGTACCTTGTCCAGGATCATAGACAATAGGTCTGGCAGCCTGACCTTGGCTGGGAGGTCAAGTCCGTAGGCGGCGGTGTCCTGCGCCGTTAGCCTGATCTCCTTAGCGCCCCTCTGAACGGCGTCGGCGACCCTCTCAACTATCAGCCTAGGGGGATACGACCTTAAGGTTCTCCTGGCCAGCTTGGTCTCACAGAAGGAGCAGTTGTCAAGGCACCCCTCGGATATCATTATTGTGGCGATTCTATCCCTTAGAGGTACCTGGGGCATGAAGTTCGCGTCCCTCTCCCCCTCTATGAGAGTGAGTCTAGAAGGTGATCTCGCGACTTCAGCGATCCTAGTGACGTTCTGAGGCGACACAAGGCTTGCTGACGGGACAACGCGGGCTATGAGAGAGGGTCTAGCCTTAGCTAGACAGCCTGCAACTATCAACTTGCCTTTGACCAACGGCTTAAGCTCATTAAGCCTTTTGACTATCTTTGCCTCCGTGTCAAGCCTGACGGCGCAGGTGTTGACTATAACCAAGCCCGCCTCCTCAGGTGATGCTACCCTTTGATAGCCCTCTGACTCTAACAGGGTAGCCATCACAGCGCTGTCAAACTCTGCTAGGGCACAGCCGTAGTTCTCCATGTAATATGTTGGCATGGCTTGCCGTTCAATGAGTTAACGGGCCCTTGCGGTTATTAATTTCGCTACTTAGGGCCTTTCGCAGCTAGGCCCTCAGGCCTTACGAGCTCAAACGTCACCGAGCACCTCTCTATGGCCTCCTTTACGGCCCTCTCCCTGTCGCTCAGCCTCGAGTCACCGCTCTTCACCTCTACAAATCTCACCGTTACAGGTCCTCCGCCCTCGATTCCGTCAAAGACTATGAAGTCCACAGGGGAGCCTAGAAACCTGGCCTCACGAGGGTTATACTTGAACCAGGGCATGTAGGGCGTTAGCTGCTCATAGACCTTGCCCGTTATGACAGCGCTGCTCCTCTTGATGGCGTCCTCCCTTGCCTGCCTGACTAGCTCATCAGCCATCCTTTCAGCCCTGGCTCTGGCAACCTCGTCTACATTCTTGGAGAGCTCCCTCAGAACCCTTTGGGCTATGGTTAAGCGGACCGTCTGGGCTATTAGCAGCGCCAGCTCAACCAGGGCCGCAAGGACTACCAGGTAGAAGTATAGCTGAAGGGAGGCCAAGACGTTTCCACCCTTTACCAGAGCCTTTATCCAGCTTTAGCCGTTATAAGAGCTGGGGCCCAAGGCTACAAAAAGGCACCCCGTGGAAACAAAGTACGTCTTCGTTACAGGGGGCGTGATGTCTGGTATAGGCAAGGGGATAGTCTCAGCGTCAACTGGTCTGCTCTTCAAGTCCAGAGGGTATAAAGTGGGTATAATCAAGATAGACCCCTACCTGAACGTTGACGCAGGCACCATGAACCCATACGCTCACGGAGAGGTGTTCGTGACAGAGGACGGCGGCGAGACGGACCTGGATCTGGGCCATTACGAGAGGTTTCTTGGCGAGAACGTGGACAGACGTCATAACATAACTGCTGGACAGATCTACTACAGCGTTATAGCTAAGGAGAGGAAAGGGGAATACCTTGGGAAGACCGTTCAGGTTATACCGCACGTGACTGATGAAATAAAGCAGAGGATCTCGGGTCTGGCCAAGGACACAGGAGTTGACGTAATGGTTGTAGAGATAGGCGGGACTGTAGGGGACATAGAGGGGCTGCCGTTCCTTGAGGCCGCAAGGCAGATGTATGTTGAGCTGGGCTCTAATAACGTAGCGTTTGTCCACGTGGCCTTGGCCCCAGTCCTATCGACCACTGGCGAGCAGAAGACCAAGCCTGTACAGCACAGCGTACAGGAGCTGAGGAGGATCGGCATACAGCCAACGGCCCTCGTGGTCAGGTCCACTAGGCCGCTGATGGACGAAGCCAGGCAGAAGATAGCGCTCTTCGCTAACCTTCCCCCAGCGGCCGTCTTCAGCGATCATGACGTGCAGTACGTCTATGAGGTGCCCCTCCTTCTGGAGTCGCAGGGCTATGCGTCGTTCCTGGCTTCAAAGCTTGGGCTCCAGGACAGGGAGCCTGACCTCGGGGCCTGGGAGGCGTTCGTTGACAGGTTGAAGAACCTTAACAAGTCCGTCAGGATAGCCATGGTCGGTAAGTACACAATGCTCAAGGACAGCTACATAAGCATTGTCGAGGCGCTCAGGCACGCGAGCGCTGCTGTAGGCTATAGACCTGAGCTCGTCTGGGTTGAGTCGACAGATATCGAGGAGGGCAATTTGAAGGTTGAAGACGCATTGTCAACAGTTGACGGTGCCGTCATACTCCCTGGCTTCGGCAAGAGAGGGGCCGAGGGCAAGGTGAAGGCTATAAGGTACCTCAGGGAGAACAACGTGCCTACGCTGGGCATATGCTTTGGGCTCCAGCTCTCGGTAGTCGAGTTCGCGAGGAATGTAGTAGGGCTTGAAGGCGCTAATAGCACCGAGATAGACCCCCAGACG
Organism: Acidilobus sp.; assembly: GCA_028276005.1. Lineage (GTDB taxonomy): Archaea > Thermoproteota > Thermoprotei_A > Sulfolobales > Acidilobaceae > Acidilobus. The sequence continues at coordinate 39,484 of JAPWTO010000002.1, read as the reverse complement.
CCTCACCCCGTAGTGGACCTGCTCCCGTGGCAGAGGGAAATCAAGGAGCTGGGCGGAACGATGAGGTTAGGCGCCTCTGAGATAAGGGTCGTTAAGGGGACGATCCTTCACGACCTCTACGGCCGTGAGATTATATACGAGAGGCACAGGCATAGGTACGAGGTGAACCCCAAGTACGTGGACAGGCTTGTTGAGGCAGGGCTGATAATAAGCGCGTGGTCACCTGACGGTCTAGTGGAGGCCATAGAGCTTCCGAGGAGCGCGCACAGGTTCTTCATAGGGACGCAGCCGCACCCTGAGTTCAAGAGCAGGCCCCTTGACCCGAGCCCGCCATATGTAGGCCTTCTCAGGGCTGCGGCCAAGGCGTTCTGATTGCAACTTTCTTACGTTAATCCATTACGAAACATTAAGCATTTAGGTTTAGACAATCAAGTTGTCCGAGGAACCTTGCAGATACCTCTTCACAAGGTTTGCGTCAGGAGCGGTATGCTCTGTGAGAGCTGTCAGGCTAAGATAAGCTCTGGCCTTTACGAGCGGTGGGAGGTAGACGTAATGAAGGCCCTCCTAGACCTTGAGGAGAGCTACAAGGAGCTGAGGTCAACGTCGTACAGGAAAGCCTTAAGGATCGGCGACGACGTCTATATACTGCTTGACGGTCTGAAGGCTGTGGGCAGGGGGCTTGGTCAGGCGCTGGTCAACAAGCTCTCACACCTAGGCGTGAAGAGAGTTCACCTGGTGAGCGGCGCCTCAGACCCAAGAGCGTTGATCTCTAACCTGTTAGGGGCCTCCGTTTCTTCTCTGAACCTTTACTACGCTCCTGACGGCAGTGTTTACTATGTGGCTAAGGTGCTCACCCCCGCGAGGGCCAGAAACGTAGACCTTGAGGACGTTATTAAGAGGATATTCAAGTTAGTCACTGGAAACGACATTGTTATAGAGTACGAGGAGGGCTTAACGGAAGTCAGCCAGGTGAAGGGGCCTAAGCTAGAGAAAGAGAAGCTGGAGGAGTGGCTTAAGAGGTTAGAGAGATGACCTGTTCAGGACCCGAACCACATGTCTAGCCTTGACTGTTTGCCCTTCAGGCTCTCCTTGAACGCCTTCTTGAGCCTCTCCGTGGCCTTTTCAACCCTGTCCTCGCTGAAGTCGTGATCCTTAACTAGGATCTCCTTTACCGCGTTGAAATCAGGCTCCCTGAACTCTATTTTGTACTTGTCATTAATGGGTGGGTTCATGAAGTAATCAAATATCTTGACTGGGTCAACGTCAAGAAGCTGAGGCTTTATGACCTCTAACGCCTTAAGGGGGTCCCTATACGTCTTCACGAAGGACAGCGCCGTCTTAGGCCCATAGCCCTTGACTCCACCAGGGTCAAAGTCGGTCCCGACGAGTATTCCAAGAACTATCAGGTGCTCTCTTGAGATCCCTAAGGCCTTGAGGAGCGCGTTAAGGTCTATCACCTCCGGCTTGACCTCTATGTACTCTTCCTTATTGGGCAGCTTTCTCTTGCCAGTGATGGCCAGGTTACGGACAAGCCTAGGGGACCCGAAGAGGAGGCTATCGTAGTCTTGACTGCCCGCGCCCCACGCGTCACCTTTCTTAGCGATGAAAGCCGCTTGCGCCTCGCCGTCAGCCGGCGCCTGCACCCATGGGATTCCCATGGCGTCAAGGAGCCTCTTCGACTCAGTTACCATGTCAGACGTCAGCTCAGAGGTTGCCTGGGCGTACTTCCTAGCCTCCTCCAGGGCGCCTGCCTCCTTGGCCTTCTGGTACTTCTCAGCGGCCTCCCTCTTCCTCGCTATTCTCTCCGCGAGCTCCCTTTTCTTCATCTCGGGCGGCTTGCCGTCAAATACGTAAACGGGCTTCAGGCCCTCCTCGACAAGGTTTACGGTCCTGTAGAAGAGGCCGCTCAGGTGACTTGTAACCCTTCCCTGCGAATCCTTCAGGGGGGTTCCGTCAGGCTGCCTTATGGCCGAGAGGAACTGGTAAATAATGTTGTACGCGTCAAGCGATATTACATACCCTTTAAGGGCCTTTAGCTCCACTTCTTGTCTTGCCTGAGGAGGAATTATGTCGCGTATGTTAACGCCCAACACTCGCACCAATCGATATCAGTATTTAAAGGCCTATATTGCTTTTCGTGCGCAGACGTCGTTACCTAAGGCTATGACGTCGTTTCCTGCCTCACGAGGAGTTTCACCATTCGCTCCTCCTTAGTGCTCGAGGTCACATAAACAAGCCCCAGGAGCTCTAGCCTCATAAGTGACTTAACGAGGTCAGGTAGGGAGATAGAGTAACCGTTCCTGGCAAGATATGAAAGGATCTGGCTTTCCGTGACCGGCTCCTTGCCGCCCTTGCTCAGCTCCTTCAGCGCCTCGTAAACTATGTTGAGCATTGTACTCTCACTCCAGACCGACAACGCCTATCACCTCTCAGACCGTGAGCGAAGGCTGCGAAGGCCTTGTCGAGGTCACGCTTATCTGCCTGGCGCTCTCGAGCCATCTGCCGTAGAAGTCTATCATGTACTTGGTGACGCTCGGCCTCACCTTAGAGAGGGCCTGCTCAAAGTGCTTGAACCTAACCCTGGTAGCCTTCAAGTCCTCCCTTAGGGCAGCAAGAGTGGCCTCTCTGACGAGCGCCGCTAGGTCAGCGCCGGTGTAGCCATTCGTCATCTTGGCTATCTCCCTGAGGTCGATGTCCTCAGCAAGCGGCACGTGCCTTGTGTGTATCTTAAGTATATCAAGTCTCCCCTTCTCGTCAGGCGGCGGCACGTAAATCAGCTTCTCAAGCCTTCCAGGCCTTAGGAGGGCTGGGTCAACTAAGTCTGGCCTGTTGGTGGCGGCTATCACGACCACGTTCTCAAGTCCCGTTATACCGTCTATCTCTGTCAGAAGCTGGCTCACGACCCTCTCGGTCACATCGGTCTCCACGTCAGAGCCCCTTAGGGAGGCGATCGCCTCTATCTCATCAAAGAACACTACGGCAGGCGCATACTGCCTCGCCCTCCTGAAGACCTCCCTCACGGCCTTCTCGCTCTCGCCGACCCACTTGCTCAGCAGCTCAGGCCCCCTTATCGCTATGAAGTTGGCCCCGCTCTCCGTCGCCACGGCCTTGGCCAGCAGCGTCTTGCCGGTGCCAGGAGGCCCGAACAGCAGTATCCCCTTGGGCGGCTCAATGCCCAGTCTCTTGAACGCATTAGGATACCTCAAGGGCCACTCGACGACCTCCCTGAGCTCCTGCTTAACGTTCTCAAGGCCACCTATGTCGTCCCAGTGGACCTCAGGGACCTCGACCTCTATCTCCCTGAGTCCGCTGGGGGTGATTTCCTTGAAGGCCGCTAGGAAATCAGCTTTCGTGACCACCATTTTCTCAAGGACCTCTGCCGGTATCCTCTCCTGTTCAATATCTATTTCAGGAAGGTATCTCCTGAGCGCGTGCATAGCAGCTTCCCTTGCAAGAGCCGCCAGGTCAGCGCCCGTGTAACCCTTAGTCATCTCGGCGAGCTCCTCAAGGTTAACGTCCTCAGCTAAGGGCATATGCCTTGTGTGTATCTGAAGGATCTCGAGCCTTCCCTGCTTGTCGGGCATCGGAACCTCTATCTCCCTGTCGAACCTCCCGGGTCTCCTGAGGGCTGGGTCAAGCGCGTTTGGCCTATTGGTGGCCCCTATGACAATTACTTGTCCTCTCGCCTCAAGCCCATCCATCAGGGCCAGCAGCTGAGCCACGACCCTCCTCTCGACCTCCCCAATTACCTCATCCCTCTTCGGGGCTATGGCATCTAACTCGTCGATGAATATTATTGCGGGCGCGTTCTTCTTGGCCTCCTCGAATATCTCCCTCAGCCTCTGCTCGCTCTCGCCGTAGAACTTGCTCATTATCTCAGGGCCGTTGATGGCTATGAAGTAAGCATCGCTCTCATTCGCCACGGCCTTGGCCAGCAGCGTCTTGCCGGTGCCAGGAGGCCCGAACAGCAGTATCCCCTTGGGCGGCTCAATGCCCAGTCTCTGGAAGAGCTCAGGATGTCTCAGCGGCAGCTCCACGAGCTCCCTTATCTTGGCTATTACCTCATGTAGGCCACCAATGTCCTCGTAGGTGACCTTAGGTATGGTGGTGGCCGTGACGGGCTTCTCAAGTATGTCCACAGTGGTCTTCTCCGTTATGATTACAACACCCCTTGGCCTGGTGTCAATGACCACCAGTTGAACTGCCTGACCCAGAACTGGGACTGGTATTATGTCATTCTCTACAACTGGTAAGCCTACAAGCTTCTTTTTAACGTACTTCTTGAAGCTCTCATCGATTGACATAGAGTGAACCGTTGGAGCCAGCCTGACTTTGGTGGCCGGCTTAGGACTGGCCTTCCTAACTATCACCTTGTCGCCTATATTAACGTCAGCGTTCCTGCGCAGCGTACCATCCATCCTGATTATGTCAAGGCCTAGGTCCTCGGGGAGGGAGGGCCAGACTATAGCGGCGGTCTTCCTCTTACCCTCTATCTCAACTACGTCGCCTGCCTCAACCCCCAGCTCCTTCATTATGTCAGGGTCTATTCGGACCCTCTTCTTACCGGCATCCCTTGGCTTGGCCTCAGAGACCCTCAATACGACCTCTTTTGGCGTATTTGAGGTCGGCTGTTGCGTAGGTTCTGACACTAAGGGCTGCACCCCTGAGGAGCTCTGAAATCAGGGCTTATAAAATGGAATCTTACACATTACATCTTTTTTGAAAAAGAAAAAAGAATATTGAAGGGCATTTTTATAGCTCTATTAGTCTAAAGGGGCAGGGTGCCCTAGGGACGTCTAAGCAGCCTGTAAGCCTTGAGCTGACGAACTATTATGTAATCAGGTGGGACCCCCTCACGAATGGAGAGGCAGAGCTAAGGAAGATGTTAACGGAAGCCTTCAGGAAAGGCGTTAAGAGGATTGCGGTGGTGGTCAAGTCTAATGATGTAACTTACATGGAGAAGGCAAGGGAGGTTTTGTCTGAGTTTATAGCCCAGACCATAGTGATATGGCGGGAAGACGAGGTGAGTAACGCGTGACCTTTGATATAGTGATAACAACCGACAGGAGCATGATGACAGACCATCATCACCACGAGTTCCTGGGCTTTATGACAACGGGCCCTGCCTTCGGGGTTCCTGAGAGGGTCTGGGGCTGGATAGCAGCGCCTAAGCCTAAGGTTGACAGCGAGGGCAGACCAAAGGTAGCCCCCTATGGGCTGAGGAAGATAGAGGCCGCCCTTGTTGACGCTGGCTTCAACGCGGCAGTCGTCGACCCTGACCACATAGGTAAACACCTTGACACCGTGAAGGTCCTGATGATAGGTCACCACGACTTCTTCGCCTATGGCCCGCCAAGCAGCGAGTGGTGGACGATAACTGGCAAGGAGCCCTTCAACAGGGTCAGCTTCAGGAGGTTCATGGAGAGCCCCGTTATCAGGAAGGCCAAGGAGAAAGGAGTCAAGATAATAGTGGGGGGCCCAGCGGCCTGGCAGTGGCTCTGGGCCCTTGACGAGTGGAGGAAGTGGGGCGTAGACACGGTAGTAGATGGCGAGGCCGAGAAGGCCGTAGTCGCATTGGCCGATAGGGCTCTCAAGGGGCTACCGCTCCCTGATTACATATTTGTGGGACCTGCTGACACCCCTCAGAACATTGAGGAGATACCCAGGATAAAGCACGCGAGCGTGAACGGCCTCGTCGAGATAATGAGGGGCTGCCCAAGGGGCTGCAAGTTCTGCAGCGTCACTCTGAGGCCCTGGAGAATGATACCGCCGGAGAGAGTAATTGAGGAGATAAAGGTTAACATGAGCGAGGGTGAGAAGGGGATAATACTACACAGCGAGGACGTACTTCTCTACTACGCCGATGGCGTAAGGCCGAGGCCTGAGGCCCTGCTTAAGCTCCACACAGCCATCAGGCAGATTACGGACGAGCCCATAGGGTGGAGCCACGCGAGCCTTGCGGCCGTCAAGAGCGCGCAGGAGCAGCACAAGCTGATAACCAAGCTGACTGACATAATGTTCTCAAGCGAGAAGCAGACGTACCTAGGCGTTGAGGTCGGCGTGGAGACGGGCAGCATTAAGCTGGCAAGGAAGATAATGCCTGCCAAGTCGGCCCCTTACCCTGTCGACAAGTGGCCAGAGGTCGTTGAGGAGGCCTTCAGCATAATGCATGAGCACAAGGTGATACCGGCAGCCACGCTGATAGCCGGGCTACCTGGCGAGGAGCCTGACGACGTTATGGCCACGACAGAGCTGGTCGAAAAGCTCAGGCCCTACAGGAGCCTCATAGTGCCCATGTTCTTCGTGCCGATGGGGGCCTTCAAGAACATGGAGTGGTTCAGGAGGACCCAGATAAGGCCTGAGCATGTAGAGCTCCTCAAGGCCACCCTGAGGCACAGCGCGTACTGGGCCAGGGACATAGTTGACAGGTTCTACCTTAAGGGGACCAGGTACGTCCTTGTCAGGGCTGCCATCAAGTGGATAGTTAATTACATAGAGAGGAAGGCCGAGGAGGCGGCGAGGGCTGTGGAGGAGAGGTCAAAGGCCTAGGGGTTCAGCTCTTATTAGGCTCACGTTGTCTTACGGTCATCGCCTCACCCTCGTTCCCTGCATTCCGCTCGGGGCCTCATCGGGCTTGGGGGCTTTCAGGGCCGCCCCAGGGGTCCCATCTTGAGTGCCCAAGCACGTACCTTCTGTACATGTTGATCGCTGCGATAACATCTCTGTTACCCGTGAATCTGCACCTCTTACACACCAGAACTCTGTGCCCGACCTCTATCAGCCTGCCGTCACACCTTGGACATATTGAGGACGTCCCTCTGGGATTTACCTTAGCTACCTGCAGGCCCTTCTCAACCGCCTCGTACTCAATGCAGAACCGAACCTTCCCATAGAACCATAGTAACATGGATTAAGGTCCTAAGTAATGATTTCGAGAAGGTGCTCGTAGACCTTATATCAAGGGCAGGACAAGGCAGGGTGGTGACCTTATATGTCAGGACTGAGGCCTGAGGCTAAGGCCGGCGCTGCTTAACCTCCTCAGGGATAGGGACGCGTTCGCGATGCTTACAACAGTTTCATCAGCTTCGTACTTCTTAGAGGGAGCCTCCTTCTACGTAATTACTGGGGCCCCCTCCTGCGTTACAGATGTAAACCCGAACAGATGGGGAACCCTCCGCCCTTTAGGGCGGGGAGGAGGTCAGGCAGGCAAGCTAAGTGAGCAGGTGAGGGCGCTTGATAACTCTTAAACCTTTGAATAAGCCTCTAGAACTTCATGAATGAGGGCTGGAGGCTCACATGGAGCAGGAGTTCCTGAGCACCAGAGAGGCCCTGCAGAGGCCGGACGGCGAGAGGGTCAGGTTAAGGGGCTGGGTCTACAGGAGAAGAGACCTAGGAGGCAAGGTCTTCATAGTTCTTAGGGACTCTGAGGGCATAATTCAGTGCGTTATAGAGAGCTCGTCAGGGGCGGCTGCTGAGGCCTCTAAGGCCACGATAGAGTCATCAGTAATGATAGAGGGCGTCGTCAGGTCAGACCCGAGGGCACCAGGAGGCAAGGAGGTAAGGGTCGAGGACTTCAAGGTCGTAGGGTTAGCAGAGGACTTCCCTATAAAGGGCGGTGAAAGCCTTGACTATCTTCTAGACGTTAGGCACCTGTGGCTGAGGTCGAGGAGGCTCACGCAGGTCATGAGGATTAGGGCCACAGTCCTCGAGGCCCTCAGAGAGTACTTCATAAAGAACGGCTGGTGGGAGGTAAGTCCGCCTATACTGACCCAGAGTGCCGTTGAAGGAGGCGCTACCCTGTTCTCTGTAGACTTCTTCGGGAGAAAGGCGTACCTTAGCCAGAGCGCTCAGTTCTACCTGGAGGTCATGATATTCAGCCTTGAGAGGGTGTGGTCCCTGACGCCTAGCTTCAGGGCCGAGAGGAGCAGGACGAGGAGGCACCTCTATGAGTACTGGCACTTGGAGGCTGAGGCGGCCTGGATGGACATGCGTGACATGATGAAGGTAGTCGAAGGTATGGTAAAGTACGCCGTTAAGGGCGTGCTTGAGAAGAGGCTTGAGGAGCTCAGCGCGCTCGGCCGCAGGACCGAGCCCCTTGAGGCAGCACTCAAGGCCACGTTCCCAGAGGTGACTTACGACGAGGCCATCGAGAGGCTCAAGAGGAATGGCTTTAACATAAAGTGGGGTGACGACATTGGGGCCGACGAGGAGAAGGCGCTGACAGAAGATGAGGAGGTGCCCTTCTTCTTGACGATGTTCCCCAAGCACCTGAAGAGCTTCTACATGAAGCTCCATGAGCAAAGGCCTGAGGTAGTACTGGGCTTTGACCTAGAGGCACCAGAGGGCTACGGCGAGGTTGTAGGCGGCAGCCAGAGGGAGGACAGGTACGACGTCTTGCTCCAGAGGATCAGGGAGAACAACCTGAACCCTGAGGATTACCAGTGGTACCTTGACCTCAGGCGCTATGGAAGCGTGCCGCACAGCGGGTTTGGCCTCGGCGTTGACAGGCTCGTGATGTGGATAGCCGGGCTTGACCACATAAGGGACTCAATACCGTTCCCCAGGCTACGCGAGCGGATATACCCGTGAGGGCCTTCTGTTCCCTTCTCTCAGGCGGCAAGGACAGCACTTACGCCCTTCATAAGGCCCTTGACGAGGGCCTGGCCCCCGCATGTATAGGTATCGTGGTTCCTGGAAGGCCTGACAGCTGGATGTTTCACAGGCCCTTCGTAGAGTTCGTCCCGCTTCAGCTTAAGGCCATGAGCCTGTCAGGGCTCGACTACGAGATCAGGGTGAGCGGCGAGAAGGAGAAGGAGGTGGAGGAGCTGAAGGAGTCGCTGGCGAGGGTCAAGGAAGTCAGGGCCTTCGACACGCTGGTCATAGGAGGCATAGCGAGCAGGTATCAGCTGACCAGGTTCGGAAGGGTGGCTGAGGAGCTGGGGCTTAGGGTTTACGACCCTCAGTGGGGTATGGACCCTGAGGCCTACATGTATGAACTGCTAAGGTACGGCATCATATACGTGATAACCCAGATAACAACGGCGGGGCTTCCCCACAGGCTCCTTGGGGTGCCCGTTAACAGCGAGGGCCTGGTCAGGGAGATCATTGAGCTCGCTCGGAGACGCGGCTTTCACCCGGCCTTTGAGGGAGGGGAGGCCGAGACCTTTGTGATTAAGGCGCCTAGGTACAGCAGCGGGATATGCCTGGAGGCTAAGAGGGTTAGAGTCTCCGAGTTCGAGTATAGGCTGGAGCCTATCTCAGCCACCCTCTGCGACAGGCCAAGGGTAACGATTGACGGCGTTATGTACGAAGCTTGAGGAGCCTCTCTGAGTTCACAGCTATGGCATCTTGCAGCTCGCCTTCGGTAACTCCCTTGAGCTCGGCAATCAGCTTGATGAGCCTAGGTATCATAAGTGGCGTCAGCCTAAGGCCATGATAATTGTAAGGCCCATCGCTCTCGAGGACCATGTTGGTTAACGGTGCTGCCTTGGCGACGTCCTTTGACTTGCTCTGGACCTCAGCGGCTACGTTTATCGACACAAAGTACCCTCTCTTGACTATCTCATCTATTAGGTCCATCGGGCCCGTGTACCAGTGGAAGACGGCGTTCTCAACGCCTACTTCAACTATCAAGATCAGGGCGTCCCTCCAGGCCCCTGGCGAATGTATGTTGAGGAAGGCGTTCATGTCCTTGGCGGCCTTGGCGAAGGCCTCGAACACCTTCCTCTGGGTCGTGAAGGTCTCCTCAGGCATGAACTTCCTGTCTAGGCCGACCTCGCCCATGCAGACAACCCCCGCCCTCTCTGCGAGCCTGATGACCTGCCACGCCTCCTCTAGCTGGTGGTCTTTAAGTGACCACGGATGAAAGCCGGCGCAGGGGAAGACCCTGCCCTGATATCTTGAGGCCAAGTCGAGGACCCTGTTGAGGCTCCTAATGTCATCAGAGACTGCTACCACCTTAAGGTTGGGCATGGCATTCATCATTTGCTCAATCTCGTTGTCAGTGAATTCCGCGAGGTGGCAGTGCATATCGTAATATATGGGCTCCACCCTTCAGGCCCTCTCATAACCTAAAAGTAAGGACTTTAAGAGCCTCCTCCGTATTCCTGACAGGAGTCCGAGGTCGGGCCCGTAGTCTAGACTGGATAGGACGCCGCCCTTACACGGCGGAGGTCGGGGGTTCAAGTCCCCCCGGGCCCACTAGTCCTCCGATGTCTAATGAACGGTTCGACGCTTCCCCTGGCATTCAGGGTTCTCGTCTTAGGGCATCTGAAATCTAGGGGGTTCTCAAGGCTTCAGGGTACTAATAACGGAAAACTATATATTGTTTCAAAACAGAGATGACGCAATAAGGGAGGAGGCTTGGAGTACAAGTGGACAGTGCTCATCAATACTACGCTGGGAATCATAATGTCGTCCATGAACATGTATATCGTGATGATATCACTGCCAACGATCTTCAGGGGGCTTGGCGTGAACCCCTTTGCCCCTGGTGAGTTCGCTTATCTGATATGGGTGCTGATGGGCTACAGCATAGTCCTGGCCTCCGTACTTGTCACCTTTGGGAGGCTGTCAGATATGCACGGCAGGGCAAGGGTCTACACGTGGGGTTACATAATATTTGCAGCGGCCTCTGTAGCCCTCTCCCTCATACCCGGCGGCAGCGGCAACCTCGGCGCGCTGCTGTTAATCGCGCTCAGGATGATCCAGGCGGTTGGCGGAGGCCTCCTGATGGTGAACAGCACAGCGCTGCTAACCGACGCCTTTCCGCCTACTGAGAGAGGGAGAGCCCTTGGAGTAAACCAGATATCATTTGTAGTTGGCTCCTTCCTAGGCCTTGTCGTCGGGGGGCTGCTGGCCGGCTACGACTGGCACATGGTGTTCATAGTCAGCGTGCCCTTCGCCGTCGCAGGCGCCGCCTGGTCTGTGCTGAAGCTTAGGAGGACCCCTGGCAGCGGGGGGCAGAGCTATGACCTGCTTGGCAATGTCACGTTGGCAGGAGGCCTGCTCCTTCTCTCCTTAGCCTTCACGTACGCGCTGATGCCTTACGGTAACTCTCAGTTAGGCTGGGGGAACCCCCTTGTTGAGGCCTCCTTCGTAGGGGCCGCCGTGGCGTTCTTATCGTTCTTCCTCGTCGAGAGGAGAGCCCTTGCCCCGCTCTTTGACCTCAGGCTCTTCAAGGTCAGGCCCTTCACCTATGGGGTTCTAGCCCTCTTCATGAACTCAATGGCAAGGGGCGCCGTGATGTTCCTGGTGACGCTGTGGCTTCAGGCCATATGGTTGCCGCTTCACGGCATCTCTTACCAGGCAGCGCCGTTCTGGGCAGGAGTTTACATGTTCCCTATGCTGATTGGAACGGTCGTAATGGGACCCATAGGCGGCATGCTAACGGACAGGTACGGCGCTAGGGCCTTCGCCACAGCGGGGATGATCATAATAGCTGTGACGCTTTACGCTCTTGCGCTCCTGCCATACAACTTCAACTTGCTTCAGTTCGAGCTGCTACTGTTCCTTAACGGGGTTGGAAACGGCCTCTTCTCAGCCCCTAACACGACGTCCATAATGAACGCGCTCAGACCCCAGGACAGGGCAGCTGGCAACGGGATGAGGCAGACGTTCGCTAACGTGGGCTCCACCATAAGCATGGCGATGTTCTTCACCATAGCCATAACGGTGCTGACCAGCAGACTTCCCTCAAGCATATACTCCCTGGCCCTGAAGTACGGGCTTCCGAGCCAGGTGGCCTCCTTCCTGGCGAGCCTGCCGCCGAGCGGCCTTCTCTTCGCCGCCTTCCTCGGCTATGACCCTGCCTCCGCGATACCTGCACCAGTACTAAGGGACCTGCCGTCAAGCGTCATCGAGGCCCTGGACTCCCACACGTTCCTGCCTACGGCCCTAGGGCCTTCCTTCATGGCGGGCCTCAGGCTCTCAATAATGATCTCTGTAGCGCTGGTCTTAGTGGGCTCTATATTCTCATATCTTAGGGGCGGCAGGTATGTCTATGAGGAGGAGGCTCGCAGGCTAGGAGGGGACAGGCAGCGTTAGTGCTAGCAGGACGCCGTAAATTATAACGGCTACAACGCCCGACTTGCCGAGCCTGGACTCCTCCATGGCTGGGCCTGGGTGCCTTCCTCGTGTCAGAAAGAGCAGGGCTAAGGCTATGAGGCCGAAGAGGCCAAGCGTGGGGACGTAAAGCCCTAAAGCCAATAGGGCCGCAACGAGGATGAACGATAAGACCATGTGGCCCCTCTCGCCGAGCGCTGCCCTCAACACGTGCCCTCCGTCGAGCTGCCCTACTGGTATAAGGTTCAGGAACGTCACGAAGAACACGATGTAAGCGGCAAAGGCAAGGGGCGACATCTCAACCACGTAGCCGGCAGGAGCATGTACAATGGCCAGGAGGACATTCATAATCATGGGAACGACGGGAATTGTTGAGCCGGGAGGGACTGCAGAGGCGGGAACTAAAGCTGAGGTCTTCAGGCCCACTAGGGCTACAGGAAGCGCCACCAGGAAGCCCGCTAGAGGGCCTGAGACGCCTACTATCGCAAGCTCGTCAGCCGTGGCCGGTATCCACTTCATGTTTATGACGGCGCCCAAGGTACCCAAGAACCCAAGCTGAAGAGGGGGTGCAGGTATGAGGTAGGGCAGGCTCCTTGGGACCCTGTACCTCCTCATGGCTAGCCAGTGTCCTGTCTCATGGATCAGGAGAGGCGCCAGGAGGCCAAGCAGGTAAAGACCTGGCGTTAACGGGCCCCCTCCTGGAAGGCCTATCAGTGCGAGCCCTGAGTAGTAGACGGAGGCTATCGTAAGTGCCGCCAGCGTGATCCATAAGGCCAAGTTATAGCGGGAGCTGTACCTGGCTATGATGAGGTAAAGTGAGGACCCTTCCCTCCTTAGGGCCGGGGCGTACCCAAGCTTTACAAGCTCGCCGTAAAGAGACCTGAACGAATTTACCAGGTCGCCTTCCCTCAGGCTTACCACCTGCGACCTATAAGCGCCGTTCCCTACCTCAACGAGCTCCGTCACTTCAAAGTGTTTGTTTATGACCTCCCGCGCCTTATCGAGTTCGCTCAACGTCTCGCGCCGCTCTCTCTGCGTCAAGGCAGGGTATTAACAACTAATTTAGAAACAGTTTCTGCTGCAGGGGCTATGGGCTGGCCATTACTTTACGCCTGCCCGAGAAGTAGAGGCTGCAGGGGTCTATTCTCCTCAGCAGCTTTAGGTGAATGTCTATCAGGCTTAATGGAACCCCGTGGACTGACTTCAGGAACTCCTGCTCCACCGGGTGAAGGGAGGCCGGCACTATCATTGTTGATGGTATGACGGACCTTAAGGCCTCGGGTTCCGAGAGGCGAGAGTAGGTCACATTGACATCATCATCGGTTGCCGACACCGCTAACACTAATAGGTCGCCAAGGTCCGCCCTCTGATCGCTTAGGAGCTCGTTGAAGGCCTTGAGGAGCTCCCTAGCGCCATCAGCCGGAGGCAGCTGCCCCCCCTCCTGGTCAACGTCAAGGAGTATGAGGCTGTGAAGGTCAAGGCAGAGGTTGCCAAGGAGCCAGTAGGCCACAGGAGTCGCATCAGTGCCCCTCCAGGGCCCTGGAACTGTGACCTTCCTGCCGAACCTGTAAAACTGAAGGCCTGAGAGCGACATAGCTGCGCAGGGGCCTGAGACGCCCGGTATCACCTTGGCCTTAACGCCTCTCGTTAGGGCCTCAACCACAACAGAGGAATGAGTGGTCGCTATGAGGGGGTCACCAGCGACAAGGACTACAACGTCTCTGCTGCGCGCCATGTCGATGAGCGTATTCACGTTCTCCTCCAGCAGGTCCCTGGTGGCCTTGACTGTGGCCTTATTAAGGGCCTTAGCCATGTCTTCAAGCCAGCCGCTGTTAGGCGAGGTATAGGCCTCTACGATAACCACATCAGCCTTCTTGATAAGGCTCTTAGCGCGATCGGTAACGTGCTGAGGGCCCAGCCCAGTCCCTACTATGAACAGCAACTTCAGCCCTCTGCAAGCCTCTTCTGAAACTGCGTGGCCCACTCCAGTAACTTCGTGCGGAGGGCCTTTGCGCTGTCGGCAAAGCCGTGCTCCTCAAGCGCCTTGAGGGACGAGTCTGCTATAAGGTCAAGGAAGTTCGCGTAGATCTGAACCTTACGGGCTAAGATCTCATTGAGTTGCTGCCAGCCCCTGTCAGTGAGAGCATAAACTATCTTCCTGCCACCCCTGACGCCCTCCTCCTCAACGACTACCACGTCTATCAGGCCCAGGTCCTTCATGTAGCTCAGGAGAGGGTATATTGAGCCGGCAGCAGGCTTCCACTGGCTTGCAGTGATATCCTTGATCCTCTTTATAATTTCATATCCGTGCATGGGCCTCTGGGAAAGTATCAGTAGCATTAGCCAGATTAACGTGTCCCTGTACCTGGTAGAGCCCGTAACCTCCGCCGCTTCTCTCTGCATGCTCTTCCGCGCTCATTACCAAAATATCACTAGAAAATATATTTCTGACTATTGTAGGCCTTTGACAAAGCTTCGTAAGGGCGCTCCGCTCTGGCGTCTTTCCTCATTTGGGGTCAGTAATACCAACCCTCTTCATCGCGCAGCTTTATAGGTGTAGCGACAGGTTATAGGCTTTGTAATCCTGTTAAAATTATTGTGCATTATCATATGTGAACCTCTTCTAGTGGCCTTAAGCAAAGGGGAGAGCGGATTATCAGCTCTTGCTATGTTGTCATTGCCATTATAACGGTTAATTTAGTAACTTAGCGACTTTGAAGCGGCTTAACTGATTACAAACGTCACACCAGGCGTGGACAATGGTACGAAAGGCCTGCCGAGGCCTCTGTAGAACTTGTTAAACCACTCGTAGAAGTGCAGCCTTAGGTCATGAGCAAACGCGACTATGCCTTCAAGGCCTGCTGTGAGTAGATTGCCTACGGCATATAACAGCACTGCCCCAGCATAGGTCAAGGGGTTAGGGTGTGGCGTCAAGGATACATAGTAAAGTATTGTAAATCCTACCATGAGCCCAGCATGCGCTAGGCTTAGGCCCATGATCCTAAGGAAGCTGATAGAGTTGCCCAAGGCGAGAAGCATGCCCTCAAACATGCCGAGGAAGCCCTCTATGGGGTCTAACCTGAAGCCCTCGCCTATAGCTAATGTGTAGAGCCCTTCACCTATCAGCAGCCAGACAATAGATGCTAAGGCCCCATAGAAGACGAAGGCCCCTATAGGTCCGCCCTTTCCAAGGCCAAAGAGGGCCTCCTCTATAACATAGCCTGCCCTGTAGGCGTTGAAGTAAATAAGGAATGGAAGGCCAGCCGCGAGGAAGAGAAGAGTTAGCGGGGCCCTTCTTGCAATGAGGTCCTCGTAGTTCCTGCTCAGAAGGTCATTAGCTATCCCCAGTATATTGCCGAAGGTCAGCATGAAGGCCCCTATCCAGAATGACATGCTTAAGGCCTCGTTGAACAGCTGTATCGTGTAAGGCTCCGTGGAGCTTTCCGTGGCTGCGTCAACGGGCGATAACAGGGGTGGAACCCTGAACCCCAGTTGTTCCCAAAGCCTGTCAAGCCCTATGGCGTGAGCTGATACTGGGCCAAAGAACTCGCCGGCAAGGAAGCCCGTTATCATTCCCGCTACGCCAAGCACCGAGGCGACCTTGGCTATGTCTCTGCTTCTCGGCATCATGTAGAAGACAGCAAAGAGCAGAACTAGTAGCCCGTGGCCAATGTCAGGGAACATCAGGCCGAATATTATGGGCATCGTTATGGCCATGAAGAACGTCGGAACTATCTCATCACCTGAGGGCGTCCCGTACATCTCCACTATACTGTGGAACCACTTGAAGTAACCCGGCAGGTCAACCTTTGTCGGGACGTACTTCTCGCCCCGCCTCACTCCGAGGCTCTTAACTACGTAAGCGCCATCGCAGCAAGTGTCCAGGATCCGCCTGAGCTTCTTTGAGTCCTTAAGGTCAACAAAGCCGTATATGAACGACACGCTATCAGTTCTCGACGAGAGCGACAGAGCTCTTAGGATGTTGGCAAGACCTGAGACCTGCGCGTAGTACCTGTTGAGATCCTCAGCGCGCTTAAGGGCCTCCGACCTTAAGGCTGAGACCTCCTCCATCACCTTCGTTAACGTCTGAAGCGAGGCATTGTAGGCTTCCTTAGGCGAGCCCGGCATCTCAGGTGGAATAGCTATTCGTCTCCAGCCCAGTCTTGAGAGCTCTGCTGCGGCTGTCGCGACGGAGTTGCTCTCGCCAGCTATGACGAATACCATGAGCTCATTGACGGGCTGCGTCATGTAAAGGAGCCTGTATTTGTTAGCGACTCCTATGGCTGAGGGCGCTAAATCTGGGCTCATAACCCCGACAGCTGCCCTAACGTGTGTGCCCTCCCAGGCTGTCCTGACGTCGGCTGAGACCTCCTTCACGGGCTCAAGGAGGCTGACGAGCGCCTGGAGCTCCGCAGCGCGGGCGTTCAGTTCAGTTATCCTTGAAGCCAGCCTCTCCATGTCCTCTTCAAGCTTGGAGTTCGCAGCGACAACATCACGGTATGCCTGCTCCCAGTCCTTAACGTTTATTGTGACCTGTTCACTAGGTCTAGGCTCAAGGCCCAACGCCTTGAATACGCCCTCGAGTCTGGACTTCCTCTCGGCGGCCTCTAGGGCTATCTTCCTGTAGTATCTGTTAGTGTAGTTCTTAAGCGGCTCTGGCGGCTCATCGATATTGATGATGCTGGCGTTGGCAAGGGACGCCAGCGCCTTATCATAGTTCTCATTCGGTATAACTATCAACACCTCTTCAAGTCTGTTGCTTATTATCAAGCTGGCGCCCTGTCAGGACCAGTAGCATAGGTTAATAAGGTCTGTAAGGAACCTAAGCAGATAGGCCTTTTCCTTTCATCGTGATCTGTTAACGCTTAAAATAACCCCTTCTAGGCCTAATCTGGGCGGGCATGTCAGCTAAAGAGGTCAAGGTCCTAGTAGTAGGGGATGAGCAGAGCCTGCCGCTCTTCAGGATGGCAGGGATGTCGACGCTGAAGGCTTCAAACCAGACAGAGGCCGAGGAGGCCGTTAAAAGGGGTGTAGAGGAGGGCTATGGGCTGATAATAGTCCTTAAGCATGTCATTTCTGATGAGGAGAGCTTGAGGAGAATAGTCGCGGGTACAGGCTCTGTCGTCTTCGTCCTGCCCACAAAGTGGTCCAAGGCAGAGCCCATAAATATAGAGAAGCTTTTGGCTGAAGCGCTAGGCCTAGGGTGAAGGATATGAGCATAAGCGGCGACACCCGGAAGGTCGCTGATAGCGTGACTAAGAAGGCAATATCGCAGCTGGAGTCCCAGCTTGACGAAGCGTTGTCAGCGGCCCTTAAGCTCGCGGACTCCTCCCATAAGGCCTCGTCAGAGAAGGCAGTTAAGGTCATAGAGAGAAAGGCGGAGGAGCTCCGCGAGCTTCTAAGGAGCAAGGCGGCAGAGGCTGACCTGAGGGTTAAGCTCAAGGAGGAGTCCATAAAGGCAGAGGCCACCGACAAGGTGATGAGTGAGGCCCTGAGGAGGCTTAAGCTGGACAGGGGGGAATGGTACACGAAGTTCCTAAGGAGGATCCTTGACAGCCTACAGGACGAGGCAGAGTCCTATGGCGGTTTCGTTATACATGGCTCAGCAGAGGACCTCAACTTGCTAAGGGATCTCATAAAAGGTTATAGTGGTCTAGAGCTCTCTGAGGAAGCAGTCCAGGTAGTGGGAGGCGTCGTGGCTGTTTCGAAAGACGGAAGCGTGAGGCTTGACTACACGTTGGACCAGCTCGTAAAGGAGAACTACACGTATCTCCGCGGTCTCGCTTCTAGGGAGCTCTTCGAGGTGAGGTGACGTGCCCGTCAGGGGAAGGATAGTCAGGATATCGGGTCCGCTCGTTGTAGCTGAGGCCATGAGTGGAATCCAGATGTATGAGATGGTCAGGGTGGGCGAACAGGGCCTCGTAGGTGAGGTCACCAGGATAAGGGGCGACACGGCCTATGTGCAAGTCTACGAGTCAACGAGCGGCCTGAGGCCAGGGGAGCCCGTGGAAGGCACCGGCGCGCCGCTGAGCGTTGAGCTCGGCCCAGGGCTCATAGGCAGCATCTTTGACGGCATCCAGAGGCCGCTGCCTCTAATAGCCCAGCAGATAGCTAAGGTGAACCCAGCCCGCAGCATATTCGTTGAGAGAGGCGTTAACGTGCCTCCAATACCTAGGGATAAGAAGTGGCACTTCGTGCCAAGGGAAGGACTCAAGGCCGGCGACAAGGTCTCAGGAGGCGATATAATAGGTGCGGTCCAAGAGACGCCGCTGGTCCTAGGCAAGGTCATGGTTCCGCCGAACGTCTTCGGCGCCCTCAAGTGGGTAGCCCCCGAAGGGGACTACACCATAGTTGACCCCATAGCGGAGGTTGAGACGGGGGAGGGTGAGGTCAAGCAGGTGTATCTATCGCACCGCTGGCCTGTGAGGATACCAAGGCCGTACTCAACGAAGCTCGACCCAACGGAGCCCCTCATAACTGGCATGAGGATCATTGACCTCCTCTTCCCAATGGCTAAGGGTGGCACGGGCATGATACCTGGAGGCTTTGGGACAGGCAAGACCGTCACTCTACATAGTTTAGCTCAGTGGTCATCGGCCAACGTGATAATTTACATAGGGTGCGGCGAAAGAGGGAACGAGATGACGGAGGTCCTTGAGAGGTTCCCGACCTATAAGGACCCATGGACGGGCAGGCCCCTGATGGAGAGAACCATACTAATTGCCAACACAAGCAACATGCCGGTCGCCGCGAGGGAGGCAAGCATCTACGTTGGGATAACAATGGCCGAGTACTACCGTGACATGGGATATGACGTCCTGCTGGTGGCCGACTCAACGAGCAGGTGGGCTGAGGCGCTGAGGGAGATAGCTGGTAGACTTGAGGAGATGCCCTCTGAGGAGGGCTACCCGAGCTACCTGGCCTCAAGGCTTGCTGAGTTCTACGAGAGGGCTGGACGTGTCAGGACCATAGGCAGCCCCGAGAGGCTTGGTAGCGTGACCGTAGTGGGGGCCGTAAGCCCCCCAGGAGGCGACTTCACGGAGCCCGTCACGACCCACACGAGGAGGTTCACCAAGGTCTTCTGGGCCCTCGACACAGCGCTTGCTTACAGCAGGCACTATCCAGCCATAAACTGGATATTGAGCTATAGCGCCTACGCTGAAACAGTTGAGGGCTGGTGGAGGAAGAACGTTGACGAGAGGTGGGCTGAGTACAGGAAGGTGATAATGGACGTATTGATCAGGGAGAACGCGCTGAGAGAGATCGTGAGGCTCGTGGGCACAGAGGGCCTGAGTGAGCAGGACAAGCTGGTCCTTGAGACCGCGAGACTTATAAAGGATGGCCTACTGAAGCAGAACGCCTTCGATCCAATCGACACGTTTACAACGCCTCAGAAGCAGGTAGCGCTCATGAAGATGTTCGTCGAGTTCTACAGGGCGGCAAGCGATGCCATAAAGAGGAACGTGACCGTCACCCAGCTGAGGGAGGCCATAGGTAGGCTCTACACCGACATGGTTAAGGCGAGGTTCAACATACCTAATGACAAGGTTGAGGATATAGAGAAGCTTACGCAAAGCGTTGTTGGCGTACTAAGTAAGCTCGGAGGTGGTTAACATGAGCGTGATAGGCGTTAAGGAGTATACGAGGGTCTCAGAGATCAGGGGGCCACTCATCATAGTTGAGGGCGTCAGCAGGGTAGCGTATGACGAGGTAGTCGAGGTTGAGCTGAGCGGCGGCGAGAGAAGGAGGGGAAGGGTTCTAGAGGTTACGAGGAACGCGGCAGTAGTTCAGGTGTTCGAGGGGACCGCAGGCATTTCAACAATCGGCGCTAAGGTGAGGTTCCTGGGCAGGACACTCGAGATGCCTGTTTCAGAGGACATGTTGGGGAGGATATTCGACGCCCTGGGGAAGCCCATAGACGGAGGCCCCGACATAATTGCTGAGGAGAAGTACGACATAAATGGGGCTCCCATAAACCCGGCCGTCAGGGCCTACCCTGAGGACTTCATACAGACAGGCGTAAGCGCTATAGACGGTATGAACACGTTGGTCAGAGGACAGAAGCTGCCGATATTCAGCGGCAGCGGGCTTCCTCACAATGAGCTCGCTGCCCAGATAGCGAGGCAGGCAACGGTCAGAGGCGAAGAGGAGGAGTTCGCGGTGGTCTTCGCGGCAATAGGGATAAAGTATGACGACTTCGTGTTCTTCAGGAAGTTCTTCGAGGAGACAGGCGCTATGAAGAGGGTGGCTATGTTTGTGAACCTTGCCAACGAGCCCGCCATGCTGAGGCTCGTCGCACCAAGGGCTGCGCTGACGCTAGCTGAGTACCTGGCCTATGAGAGGGACATGCACGTCCTGGCTATACTCACAGACATGACAAACTACGCAGAGGCCCTGAGGGAGATCAGCGCGGCGAGGGAGGAGGTGCCTGGGAGGCAGGGCTACCCAGGCTACATGTACAGCGACCTCGCAAGCGTCTACGAGAGGGCTGGGAGGGTCCACGGGAGGAAGGGAAGCATAACGCAGATGCCAATACTCACAATGCCAAATGACGATATAACTCACCCGATACCCGACCTGACGGGCTACATAACCGAGGGGCAGATAGTTCTCAGCAGAGACCTCTATAACAGGGGCATATACCCGCCCATCAACGTCCTTATGAGCCTATCAAGGCTCATGAAGGAGGGTATAGGGCCAGGCAAGACGAGGGAGGACCACTCCCAGGTGAGCGACCAGCTTTACGCTGCTTACAGCAGAGGTGTTGATCTCAGGAGCCTGGCCGCAGTTGTAGGTGAGGAGAGCCTCAGCGAGACCGAGAGAAAGTACCTGAGGTTCGCAGACGTCTTCGAGAGGAGGTTCCTAAGCCAGAGCGTCAGGGAGAATAGGACTATAGAACAGACACTCGACCTAGCCTGGGAGGTGCTATCAGAGCTTCCTGAGGAGGAGCTGACGAACATAAGAGAGGAGTTCATAAAGAAGTACCATCCGAAGTACAGGAAGTCCTCGGGCGCGTCCTAAGGCCTTACCCAGGACCCCACGCCCTCACCCCTTATTACTTTCACCAGGACCGCTGGGTTCCTTCCGTCAGCAAACACGAGAGTTAAACGACTCCTCTTGACTATTTCTAGGGCCACGCGGTCAAACAGCTCATAGCCTCCGGCCACCTGCTCCTTGCCCAAGATTATTTCCTCCAGCTGAGAGTATGTGAGGTTATCAATCTTCCTGGAGCTGGGCTCGCCTGGCCTGCCAGTGTAAACTCCATCAACGCCGTTCAGGAGGTTCACCAAGAGGTCAGCCTTAATGGCCTCAGCCAGGACTGCTGCCACCGCGTTGGTGCTCTGGCCTGGCTGAAGGCCGCCAAGGACGGGTACAAGGCCCTCCTGCGAGACCCTGACGGCCTCCCTTAGGTCCCTGGGCACGGTAGGGGGCGAGAGGGGATAGAGCGCCAGGGCTACGGACAACGCGTTGAGGTTTGCTGACTCGATGCCTATTTCGTCAAGTAGTGACTCAGGGACCCCCAAGGCCCTCAGGGTCCTTATGTACTCCCTGGCCACCTCGCCTCCGCCCACTACGACAGCTATCCTCCAGCCTTCATCAAGCAGGGCCTTTACAGTTTCCCTTAGGTCAGAAAGGTACGAGGCTGAAGGAGGGTAAATTAGGGACCCGCTGAACTTAATGACAGCAGAGCCGCCCTTCCTCAAGCGAACCGACCTCAGCTGCCTGGCCCCGATCACCCTCTCACAGCTTTTAACCTACATCATCGGCCGCGCTAAGGTTAACTGTTGAACCTTTAAGCTTAAGGGGAGCCTCAGGACCCGGGTGTGGCTATGCCCTTGGTTAACTTGGAGGTTGACACGGGGAAGTACAAGAGCGTCACCGTCCCCCTAGAGGTGGCAGAGAAGCTGATAATGGAGGTCAGCAAGAGGCTCAACGTTGGGTCAAAGGACGTCATGGAGGCCCTGAGGATCGTCAGGAACTTCGATGAGTTCTACGAGTTCCAGGAGAAGAAGTTCAAGGATTATCTAGTCCCAGATAAGGACATAAGTGATATGATAAGGGGCGCCGTGGTGGTTGACAGCCTTAAGCTTATCAAGAGAGGGGACGTCAAGGAGGTTCTTGTCACGTTTGACAGAAGGGTAAGCGAGGAAGTGATAGCTGAGGCCCTAAAGGACCTAGGCTACGAGGTTAATATCAGGAGGCGCAGCTTCTCAGAGCTCCTAGCTAGCTGACCCTTGCTCCTCAGCGCCTCCCTTCCCTGAGGTCTTTGAGCCCCTTTTTCTTCTGCTGGTGCTCGCCTTCTTTTTCTGGGAGGCCTTCTTTGTAGACCTACGCCTTGACGTCTTCCTGACGGCTTCTCCTGCCTTCTTGAGCGCCTCATCGACTTTTTCAAAGAGCAACGCCTTAGCCTCACTTAGCGATATCTGTCCCTCACTGGCCCTCTCCAGTATGTCAAAGGCGTTAAGCATGACCTCTATGAGCTCAGGGGCCCCAAGCTTATACTCTAGCGGTGCGAGCTCCTCGGACGCCTCGCCCTCCTCTCTCCCTGTCTCTTCCGCAGCTGCTTCCTCTACCTCCTCGCTTCCCGTCCCGACAGTCTCCTCGGAGCTCACTATGGACCCCAGCACTACTGGGTTCGCACAATTTAAACTTAAATACTTTTGAGACATAACGTGCCTTCATTGGCGTGAGGTCGTGTCAGAAGGGGAGCTAAAGCTTTACCCTATGACTAAGGACGAGATAAGGATAGGCCCCCTGTTCCTGACGAAGTACGAGAGGGCTAAGATCATAGGTTTAAGGGCCCTTCAGCTAGACTATGGAGCCTTCCCCCTCATTGACGTTGAAAGGTCAGGGATTAGAAGGGACCCCATTGAGATAGCCAGGTATGAGCTTGACCATGGCCTCCTGCCTCTTTCCATAGTTAGGCACACACCCGCCGGCAAGGTCCAGATAATACCCCTGAAGCTCCTGTTGTCCTAAGGGCCTCAACTAAACGCTTTTAATTGCGTCTGAAAGGTCAAGGTGAGGTGTAAAATGGTAAAGGCGCCCAAAGGCTATAGGCATAGAACAAGGAAGCTGCTCAGCAAGGGCGTAAGGGAGCGGGGAGCCGTGCCGAGGGCCAGCGTGATGTTCTACCCTTACAAGGAGGGCGACAGGGTAGCCATAATTATAGACCCCTCCTTCCATGACGGAATGCCCCACAGGAGATACCACGGCCTTACGGGCGTCGTAGTGGGTAGAAGGGGCAGGGCCTACGTAGTAAAGGTCATGTTAGGCGATAAGGAGAAGACGATAATAACCTACGCCGCCCACCTCAGACCCCTTAAGTCTTAGAAGGGGTCTTATATGAACAGGAGGATCGAGTCGCGAAAGTACCTGACTTATGTCGAGGCGCGCGAGATCCTTCAGCGCAGGATCTCAGAGAGCGGGGCCAGCGTTAACCCCGTTCAGGAGAGGGCTTGGGAGTTCCTTAGGCTCTTTGGCCAAGGGGACCCTATTGCGTCAAGGAAGGCCATAGGCGAGTTGGTGAACGCCGGCCTTGATGAGGACCTGGCTGTAGAACTTGTCAATATGTGCCCTGGGGATGAAGGCTTCATAAACTTGATACTTTCAAGCAAGGAAGGGCTAAAAATATCGGAGGAGCTCCTGAACAAGATAAAGGGGGTTCTCTCCTCGGTTTGTCCTAAAGGGCCTTCCACTTAGGTTTGCTGTCAATAGTTACTAGCAGCGCTTCTAAGCTGAACATAGGTATTTCTATCGTGGGAAACAGGCTCCGAGGACCTGATGTTAAATTTTCGCCTTTATCACCATTTGAGGTCTTAGGCCATCACGTTGCGAGCTCTGCTAGGTCACAGGATCAGGACTCTTAACGTGAGCGTGAAAAAAAGATAAGGAAGGGCTTCAACCCTATCTGCCTTCAGGAGCACCTTCTAGTCTGGAGCCTTGATGCGTTCAGCGACCTGCAAGCTCCAGAGGCCTTATGTAGCGGTGATAGCGGAGAAGCCGAAGGCCGCTTCCAGAATAGCGCAGGCCCTTGGCCAGGCGACCCTTTGTAGGATAGGGGGAGTCCCCGTTTACTACGTGAGGTTCAATGGTCAACTTCTAGTGATAGTAAGCAGCGCAGGCCACATGTTTGGCCCCACCACAGCCGTTGAGGGGCTGCCAGTAACAGAACTTAAATGGGAGCCCCTCTGGTCGTTTGAGCGAAGGTCTAAGCACCTTAGACCTTACTATGAAGTTATGGCCAAGACGTTGCCCGGCGCCCTAACCTACATCAGCGCCTGCGACTATGACCTGGAGGGTAGCACTATCTGTTACAAGATAATAGAGGCCTTCGGGGACCTCAAAAGGGCCAGGAGGGCCAAGTTCTCGTCATTGACTGCTGGTGAGCTCAGGAAGGCCTTCATGAGCTTGGGTCCCCTTGACGTGAATAACGCCATGGCTGGCATCGCTCGGGCAGAGCTTGACTGGCTATGGGGTATAAATTTCTCAAGGCTCCTGATGAAGGCCTATAAGACGAGCGTTGGGAAGAGGCTGTCGCTGAGCGCTGGTCGCGTTCAGACGCCGACGCTAGCTGAAGCCGTGAGGAGGTGGATGGGCCAGAACTCCCATGTCCCTGTGCCACTCCTGAGCCTCAGCGCGGAGCTAGAGGTCGATGGCGTCAAGTTCAGGGCCAGGCCAGACGGCTGGGAGCCCAAGACTAGGGCTGAAGCGCAGGCCATAATTAAAGAGGTCAAGGAAAGGGGCTACATGGTGACGGCCAGCTATAGGTCAGAGGAGGAGTCCATAAGGCCTCCTCCCCCGTTTAACCTCACAGACCTTCAGGAGGAGGCAGCGAGGATCTACGGCCTATCGCCCTACAGGACACAGGAGATAGCTGAGGACCTCTACCTCTCAGCCCTCATAAGCTACCCCAGGACAGAGAGCCAGAGGCTCCCCCCGGACCTAGACTATAAGGGCGTCCTGGCGGCCTTGGCTAGGCAGCGGGAGTTCTCCGCACTGGTCTCGGACCTGCTGAGGGAGACAGGAGGCGCCCTCAGGCCTGTTGAGGGGCCTAAGAGGGACCCAGCTCACCCAGCGATATATCCCACGGGCGAGACCCCAAGGGAGCCTCTGGACAGGTATCACAGGGCCATATACGAGCTCATAGTCAGGAGGTTCATGGCTGCCTTCGCGAGGCCGCTTGTGATAGCAAGGGTGGAGGCCCAGCTCAGGGACCCCGCGGGCAGGCCCTGGAGGGCCTCAGGGCAGAGGGTAATTAGGAGGGGCTGGACGCATTACTACCCCTACGTGAGCCTTGAGGAGGCTCAGCTCCCCCAGCTCAGGATAGGGCAGAGGGCTGACCTAGTCTCTGCCAACGTAAGGGTGGTCTGGCCTGCCTCAGGCACGAGGCTCTCAAGGCTGGCGCTGCTGGAGTGGATGGAGTCCAACGACCTCGGGACCAAGGGCACGAGGGCCAGGATCATAGAGACTCTGTTAAGGAGGGGCTTTCTCGAGATTAAGGGCAACCGCGCAGAGGTCACAGACCTCGGATACGCAGTCTATAAGACCCTGGCCGCCGCCGCGCCTGAGCTGGTCTCCGTCGAGCTAACTAGGGATTTCGAGAGGAAGCTCGAGCTCATAGCCGACGGCAAGCTTTCAAGGGACGCGGTGGTTTCCGAGGCCAGGCAGTACGTCAGCGACCTAGTTAGGAAATACAGCCAGCAAATAGACGTTATAGGGAGAAGGCTGGCAGAGCTGGCAGGAGCTGTCAGGCCAGCAAGTACATGTCCGATCTGCGGAAGGCCGGCGTCAGGCGAGCTCTGCGAGCTTCACGAGCTCGCCCTTAAGGAGCTTAATGAAAAGCTAGATGTGATAGCTAGGAGGCTGGGCCTTTCCAGGCCTGAGACGCTAAGGGCTGTCGCCAACAGGAGGGCCACGGGCGTCTGGGCCCGCGAGGCAGCCCGGTACCTGTTGAGGAAGCTTAAGTAGGCCCAGAAGGAGGCCTCAGGGCTATCGAGAGGGACCCGATGAACGGTATAGCTATGGGAGTCCGTCCCCCCACGACCACCCCTACGACCTTCCAATATGGAACCCCTGAGACATTAGTGCCGTTGATGCTCACGTAGCCACAGTACTGGGGGAACCCTGGGTCAGGGAGAGGGTTGTTGTCGCCCTTAGTCACAAAGCACAGGACCCCGTTGTTGTAGTAAATGTAAATAACCCTGTGTATTATGTAAGCATTAGAGAGGTAGACGCCATAGAAGGACCCCGTGTATGTATAGACTATTACATCACCTACTGATATAGCTGTGGGGTTCTCCTTCGCTATCAGAACTAGGTCACCTGTCTGAAGGGTCGGCAGCATACTGTTTCCATCAACGACTACAACGTCAAGTCCCAGGGCTACGTGTAGCGCGGCAACCACTGTAACAACGGCTATGACAAAGGCAGCCCAGGCGACAGCCGAGGCCCTCCTCAAGAGCGTAGCCCCAGGAGCATTGCCGCAGCCGCATTTATTAAAAGGGTTAGGAAGCTCAGAGAGGTAGAACGGCTAGATGTTACAAGTCTTACATGTGCTGTTCTCGTCGGTCTCGACCTTAACGACTCCGCCGCCCCCCTCAGCCTTGACGTTAAAGAGCTCACCGAGCTTCTGGTCGCTGACAGCTTCTTCGGCCTTCATCTCTTTCTTCACTATGGCCATCCTCATGGCTGGCCTCTTCACTAACTTGATGGGGACGTCAGCGAGCTCAGCCCTCTGGCCACCGAAGTAGATGACCTGTACGCTCTTGCTCTCGTCCCTGTACACGGTGACGCCCTTCAGGCCCGTCAGCCAGGCCGCTATGTACGACGTGGCTACTGAGTTAACGGAGGCCCAGTTGGGCAGGTTCACGGTCTTGCTGATCGCCTGGTCTGTGTAGATCTGAGCCGCGGCCTGATGAGCTATGTGGTACCATACGTCAAAGTCCATGCTCGTGGCGAAGAGCCTGGCGAGCTCCCTCAGCCCAGCTATGAAGCCTTCAACGTCCCAGGAGGGCTTCACTATCCTGCCCCCCTCTACCGTTATTGAGGCCTCCCTCACGGCCTTCTCAAGGTCTTCAAGGGCCCACCTTAGGCTTCCCTTGTGCCTAGATATGATCTCGGCCACAAGCCTCAGAACGTTGTCAGGTGCACCGGTGCGCCTAGCCAGGCTGAGGAGGCTCTCCCTGAACTCCCTGATGACCTCCCAGAGCTCGCCAAGGGTCACCCTCCTCAGGTAGACTAGGGCGAAGTAGGGCTCTATCCCGCTGGAGGTCCCCGCTATTATTGATATAGACCCAGTGGGGGCGGTGGTGTTGACAGCCGTGTGCCTGGGCGCCCTGGCCCCGATGGACCTACCATAGCTCTTGAGCCTCTCCCAGAGGCCTGCTGGGTCATAGACGGCCATTGCGAGCAAGTGCCTGGGGCTGTTGGCTAGCTCCGCGGGACCCATGTTCCTGGCCTCGGCCAGGGTTTCCTTAGTTAAGCCAAAGACCTCCGCCAGCACGCGCTCAAGGGCCTCTCTCCTCAGCAGCCTCACGGAGCCATCGTCGGCTATTCTCCTGGCCGTCTCGCCCTCCAGCTGGCTCTTAACGTAATCGCTGAGCTTGACATGATGGTACTTTACTGTTACCCACTCATCGTCAAGCCTCATGACCTCAGAGGCCTTGAGCAGGGCTGGGGTCAACAGCTCTAAGGTCTCCTCAGGTCTTGCCCTCCTCTTACAGGTGAGGGTGTTCCAGTCAAACTCTGAGCACTCGAAAGCCGGGGCGTGCCCAAGCTTGGCCCCAAGCTCCCAGCTCCTCTTCCAGGCCTCGGCCTCAAGGATAGCCATGGTAGCCATTGTGAAGGCCACGGCCTCCTCGCTGTCGTATGGGAGGCCTAGCCTGGCCAGCGCGTTGGCGAGGCCCATTATGCCAAGCCCCACCTTCCTCGTGAACTTGTTTACAAGGTCCTGCCTCTGGTCCGGCTGCCTGTTGTAGTCTATGACAGCGTCAAGGCCGTCGACCGCTAGGTCCACGTCCTTGGCGAAGGCCTCGACGTCGAACTTCCCCTCGCGGATATACTTGTCCACGGACAGGGACCCTAGGTTGCAGCTCTCGTACGGGTAAAGGGGCTCTTCCCCGCACGGGTTCGTGGCGCTCACGGCCCCAAGCCACGGCGTCGGTATCCACTTGTTATGGTTGTCAATGAAGAACAGGCCGGGATCCCCGCCCTCCCAGGCGCCCCTGACTATCTCCTCCCACAGCTTCCTGGCATGGTGGTGCCAGAGGTAGGGGTTCCTCCTACTGGCGTCTAAGTCGGATGGGGCCCTCTTCTTCGCCTCTTCAACAAGGTCCTCTAAGACGCTCAGGTAGGGCGTGCTGACCTTGCCTTCCTTTAGGAGCCTGATGGTCCTTCCCTCGCCGGTGGCCCTTGACAGAGCATAGTGCAGCCTGTAGATCCCATCGCCCATGTCGCTGAACCTGGGGTTAACCATCCACCACTCCTCATCGTTCACGACGGCCTCTAGGAAGGCGTCATGGGCGCCCACGCTTATATTGAAGTTCGTCAGGAAGGAGTCCTGCATTGGAGCCCTCTTGGCCTGTATGAACCCGGCCTCCTCAGGCGCCTGGCTGCCCTGGGTCAGCCTCCTCAGCGCCTCAAGGGTCGTCTCGTCAACCTTGTAGTAGCCGTCCTTGGCCAGCTGCTCAAGGGTTGCCTTGAACTGGCTCAAGAGCGAGTTGACCTGAGGCGGCAGGGTTGACGACAGCGCCTTCCAGGGGTCGTAGTCAGGGTTGTAGAGGTCGGGGTGCCAGTCATGAAGAATCCCCATGTTGGCGCCTCTCCTCTTGCCCCCCTGCTTGACTACATCAGTAGCTATGTCGTAAAGCCTCATGAAGCTCAGGGGGCCGCTGGCCACACCGCTAGTGCCAGCTACAACGTCACCCCTCGGCCTCAGCTCGCTGAAGCTGAAGCCCTCCCCACCCCCATACTTAAAGGTCATAACCTGCACGGTAAGGCCGTCCATTATACCCCTCATATCGTCATGAACGGGGGTCACATAGCAGGCGCTGAGGGCCCCCTTAGCCTCGTCAACGAACATGTTGAAGAGCGTTGGACTGTTGAACACGAAGCGGCCCTCTATAAGGGCCCTGTAAAGGGCCTCGGAGTCTACCCTGCCCCTGAAGCCCAGGGCCACCCTCATCATTACCATGGATGGAGTCTCCATGTACCTGCCCTTCAGATCCTTCACTATGTACCTGCTCATGAGGACCCTGAGGGCGTTGTACGTGAACTTCAGGTCGTCAGGGCAGAGGCCCTGTTGCACGCACGGGGGCAGGGGGGCAAGGGCCCCACCGTTGGGCGCTCTCTCCTTATAGGCCTCCCTCACCTGAGCGTAGATGTCCTGGAGGAGGAGCTCCTTAGCCCTCTCCTCGGCGGAGGGCTCCAACAGCGACCTGCTCATGAGCTCCAGCTGCTTAACTTCTGTTGCCATATTGGTCAGCCTCCCTTAGGCAAGGGTTCTGTAGGGAGGGGCGCAGTCTTCAGTCCCTCTACCTTGTGGGAGGCACCGGAGGTTCCTCTAGACAAAAGCGCCGACGCAGAGGCCCTCCGCTTCTTAGATATTGATATGCGCATTACTCTGCTCGCCAGGCAACGTTATTGGTATTACTCCACTAATATGAAGTCCTACGAAGGCTTTTTACTTACACGGGGATGGGCGGAACCCAATGATGCCTGCCGACTCTGAACGGACGCCTGGCCAGGTCATGTGCAGCAGGTGTAAGAGGAGAAAGGCCCTTTACCTCAGGACCAGCAGCGGCGAGGCCCTGTGTCTTCAGTGCCTGAGGGACGAGGTCATGAGGCAGGCCTCTAGGTCCCTTGCGTCAGCCGGGCTGAGCCTGAGGGCAACGCTCCTCGTACCCATATCTTCATTTGCTCCCTCAGCCTCACTGCTTGCCGCGATCCTCACGGCCAGCATCGAGAGGAGGTTTAAGTCCAGGGTCATCGTGGCGATTCCTTCATTTTATGAGGGTCTCAGCTCATCGTTTAAGCTGCCTGAGGGCCTTGAGGGAGTAACTGTTGACGTTAGGCCATGGCCCCCTCGGGAGGCCGACATTATTTCCTGCGTCAGGTACGACAGAGCCTGGTCGACGAGGGCGGCAAGGTTAATAGGGGCTGACGCTGTCGTCGCTTCTCTCTCAAGGACTGACCTAACGGCCCTGCTCCTGGAGGCCCTGCTGAGGGGTAGACCTGACGAGGTCTTCGACTCGCAGCCAACGCTTTCGGTGCTGGGCATCAAACACGTAGAGGTCTTCTCAAGAATAGAGAGGGAGGCCTTGGCGGCGATAGAGTTCCTGGAGGGCCTGAGGCTTGAGCCAGCGTGCAGGGTCCTTATCAAGTCAAAGCGGGTCTTCATGTCAGTAGCTGGGGGGCCTGAGATGGACTATGGGGCCCTCGAGCTCTCAACGAAGCTGGCAGCTGAAGTTAAGGCCCCGCAGCTGTGCATGTCATGTGGGGCCCCTTCGGCTGGACCTCTCTGCGACCACTGCGTTGCTCTGGGCCTTGACAGGATCAGCGTGAGCCTGGTAGGCCAGCATCCTGGTCAGGCCTAGGGCCTCCGCTCAGCAGGGACCTGAGGGTCTCCTTCTCATCCCTGCTTAGGTGTATCGTGAGCGCGTAGCCGGACTTGGGGGCTAGGCTGGGTGGGTGAACTTCATGGTTTAACACGACATAGCCGGCGGCTATCATCTCCTCCACGAGCCTTGGGTGAAGCCTCTTGGCGGTCTCAAGCAGAAGCCTTGAGAACCCCATATGCCTTTTAATCTCCCCCTCGCTCAGCTGGGCCCCGCAGACTGTACACGTCAGGTCAGGGGTCACGGCCCTGAAGCCGCACCGGGGGCACTCAACCGGTGTAGGCCTGCCGTACTGGGACCACAGCGACCTCAGGGACGCTATTATGTCATCGGCCCCAAGCCTCTTAGCCTGCTGGTAGAGGTAAGGGGCGGCCCTACCGGCGGCCTCAGGGGCGTACGCCGCTATGAACTCCAACTGCTCCCTCGTCAGGGGCCTCTCCCTGGAGAGGAGCATTGCCGCAACAGCCTTGAGAAGGCCGTCCTTCGTGGCCATTATCCTCTTCATGGCGGCCTCCTCTGTCAGCTTGGAGGACCTGGACTCCGCTAACGAGCTCACTATTGAGTAAATGATGTCCTTTATGTCGTCAGGCTTAAGCCCCACCAAGTCAAGGCCTAAGGCTGGCACCAGCTTCTCTGAAAGGGAGGAGGTGAGCGCCTTTACATCATCTTCCGTGGTAGCCCTTCTCACAGCTGAGCTCCTGCGCCTTCTCGCCGTTGCTTGGACGTCTGGTTGCTCCTGTTTCCTCCTGACCCTAGGCAAGCTTGCCGTCAGCTTCATATGGCTCAGGGAAGTTAATAGGTCCAACGCGTAACAAGCGAGGTTAAGGAATTAATGTCCCCCGGCGGTCAGAACAGTGCTGAGCGCCTTGTCGGATAGGGCGCACTATCACGATGAAGTGCTAATAGCTATCATTGGCCTTAACTTAATGGCCTTAGCGGTCTTCCTTTATGGCTTTGACGGCACATATGTCATCATAGGTACCTACAACAGGGAGCCTGCGCTTTACTACGTTCCAACGAGGCTGTCCGTCGTTGTAAGCCTGGTAGTCCTTCTCGCGGGCCTATCGCTCCTTCTGGGCTCCAGGACTCTCGCCCGCAGCCCAAGGTGGCCCAAGCCCGTGGCGGTAGCGCTGGCGGCCCTGGTCCTCGTAGTAGGCCTCACAGCCTCGCAGACCATGGGCTCCGTAGAGGTTCAGATCATGGGCGGCGTTGAAGACTCCTACGTGATTCAGCTGGAGGCCGCAAGGCTGCTCCTAAGGGGCCTTGATCCATACTCGGTCAACTACTCCTCCTTTCTTATGCACAACGTCCCAGCGACTAAGCTGACCTTCGTATACTCAGCAGGTCCCCCTTACAATATGTCTCACGCGGCGGGGTTCGTTAGCGTCCTGGACTACCCGGCCTTTTCATTCATTTACTACCTGCCGGCCGTACTGCTGAGGCTCCCGGGCAATGTATGGGACTCCATAGTCCTCGGGGCGGCCCTCGTTGTGGCTTTCACCAGGGCCAAGGGAGGCTCGAGGTGGCTGTTGCTGCCCCTGCTAGCCTCAGGCCTTCTCTACTTCATCACGGACCCAACAGTCTTTGACCCATTGGCTGGCTGGTTAGCGCCTCTCGTGCTGGCGGTCTCGTTCGCTGAAAACCCGGTTGTCGCAGGGGCCCTGCTGGGGCTGGCGACCTCATATAGGCAGTACGCCCTGGCCGCCGCCCTCGTCTACTTCCCCCTTGCCTACAGGAGGGGCTACAGGAAAGTCCCTCTTGGCATTGCGTCAATGATAGCTGTGATAGGTGTCCTGAACGCGCCGTTCTTCTTCCTTACAGGGCCGTCCTTCTTGAGATATGTAGTAGCGCCTGCAGCCTGGAGGCTTGACATAGAGGGCCTGGGCCTCGCCAGCGTCTACTTCCTAACAGGCAGGGCCTTACCACGTCTTTACCTGATGGCCGCAGCCGCTTCGGTAGCCCTCACGACCCCGGCCTTAACGTACAGACTTTATAAGCAGCTCGGGGGCCTGAGCTACGCGCTCCCCTCTATAGTGTTCCTCCTTTACCCCAGGCCTCTCTACTCATACTGGCTTTGGTTCCCGTTCATCGGCATTATGGACCTTATTTTAAATGAGCTCAATGACGACCTAGTGGTCTCCGAGGCTCAGTTCAGGGTCCTGGCCGTGTCGCCTCTCGTCGCGATATCGGGGCTCCTTGCGGCCCTCGCCTCTACGGGTGGGCTGCAGGAAGCGATTATGCTGGCCGCTGCAGGGCTTGGACTCGCGCTCTCCACGGCGGTGGTTCTACTATTCAGACCAGGTAAGGCCTTTAGCTCGCTCGTAGGGGCCTCTGTTTTAGCTGGCCTGGCGGCCTCAGCGCTATCAGCAAATCTCTACGCGAGGTCACCAAGAGTTGTCGTTACTCTGCCCCTCTTGCAGAGAGTCCTTCAGGTAGTTCGAGCAGGTCCAAGGCCTTACGACCTTTATTTGGGGGTTGCCAGTTCTGGACTGCTCTTCGCGATGGAGACGCATTTAATATTGCCTTATGGTAGTCTGCCCTTCCAACCTGTTAATACCATGATCAAGTCTTTACCTCAGCTGTCCCCTTCAGCCTCCCAGTTGTGGGCCGCGTTAGCCCTTGCCGTGCCGCTGCTGGTCATAGCGATCTATGGAGTCTCAGGCCTTGACCTGTTGCTCTTCTCAGAGGCCCTAGGAGTCATCGTTTTCGTCGGACCAAGCCTGGCGGGCGGGCTAGCGCTGGCGGTCCTCCTCTCCAGCGTCACACTTACAA
This sequence comes from Acidilobus sp., assembly GCA_028276005.1. Taxonomy (GTDB): domain Archaea; phylum Thermoproteota; class Thermoprotei_A; order Sulfolobales; family Acidilobaceae; genus Acidilobus. The sequence goes on along the minus strand of JAPWTO010000002.1, from coordinate 6,032 downwards.
GGGGGCCTAAGGAAGCGGCGTCGGCGCTCAGGGGCATAGCAGCGTCGCTGAGCCTCGTGGGCCTGCTGGGGCTCCTCTCAGCCCCTGAGGCCTGGAGGAGGCGGACGGCGATTATTGCCATGATATGCCTAGCGATGACCCTTGCCGTCCTTAGAGGTGGCTACCTTTTGGCTTACGTAACTGAGGCCGCTAGGTACCTGTTTACTTACGGTAGCTTAGCCGAGGTAAAGCTAGGGGCGCTTCTGGTGGCCGCAGCGGTTGGATTTCCTCTCCTGGCCTTGCGCGCCAGGAAATCAAGTCTCCTCAGGGGATGGGCCCTAGCTAGCCCGCTAGTGTCGCTCTCAGCCCTTGCGGCCTTAGGGCTTACCAGCGGCAACTACTACCTAGGGTACGTTGTCTTCACGTTGGCGGCAGCGCTAGAGGTTGCCAGAGAGAACCAGGGCCAGATCAACAATCCTTACTCTATCGAATCTCGCGGCGGCCCGGGAGAGGTTGGAGGCGCAGATGGGGCACATGGTAACTACGACCTTTGAGTACCTGGCGAGCTCCCCTAGCCTCTCCTCAGCCACCTTCCTCGACATGAACGGCGACAGGGCCTCCACGGGACCTCCGCAGCACGAGGTCCTCCTGCCTGACCTCCTTACCTCTGAAACCTGAACTAGCGCGCTGGCCAGTAGACTCCTTGACCTCTCCCACAGGTCAAGGTCCCTCGCGTAAATGCAGGAGTCGTGGACCGTGACCGTAAGGCCTCCTGTCCTCAGCACGGCGACAGGGCTCACGAGCTCAAGGTAGCTCCTCACGGAGGGCCTCAGGAGCCCCCTTCTCCTCATGATAGTGAGCGTAAGAGCTGTATGCGGGTCAACGGTTACTACTTCACTGACGTTCAGCGAGTTGATGGCCTTGGAGACCCTCCTTGCGTGTGCCTCAAAGGCGTCAACGGCTCCTAGGTCCAGCAGGAGCGCCCCGCTATAGAGGTCTGAGACCTCAGGCACGTACACGAAGTCGACCCCTGACTTCCTCAACAGGGCGGCGATGGACCTAAGGATAAGCTCGCTGGCCCTGACCTCCTTGCTGTCGGGCCTTATGAGGCCTGCCAGGGCCCAGGGCCTCTGCCTGGCCAGAAGCGTCAGGGACTTCAGGGCCACCCTAGGGAGGCCGCCGAGGCCCTCCACCAGCCTGACTACAGCGTTTAGGTAAGGCATGAGCTGGTAGAGAGCCCCGGTGAAGAGGAGCCTTTCCGAGCCGCCCCTGGGCAGGTCAAGGCCCTCAGACCACCTTGAGGCGAAGCCTGAGGGCGCCGGCACAGGGTAGCCTGTAGCCTCACTCATAGCTGACAGGAACTCTACGACGCCCTTTACGTCAAGGCCCTCCCTCACCTGCTCACCACCCTTACGCCCTCAGGCAGGCCTCGGGCCCACAGAAGGGCCCTGGCGTCCCTCACCATGTCACCCACCCTTATCCTGGCGGGGCACACGGTTGAGCAGGCGTTGCAGAGGAGACAGCTGTAGATGCTTGCGAGCCCCTCCTCGGTGATCTCGCCCTCGCTCCTCAGCCACGTCCTTAGGATTATCACCCTGCCCCTGGGCCCATAGCCCCTGTGGGGCCCAAACGCTATGGTCGGGCAGACGCTCTCGCAGAAGCCGCACGAGAAGCACTTCTCAGCCTCATTTAGGACGAGCTTCAATATCTCATTAATGTCCAAGTTGCTTAGGCCCACTCACAGGCGCTGCCTAAGGTGGAAAAAGGCTTGGTCTTAACGCCCTATCTATGTACAGCCCTATGAATAGACTTTCTCGCCGATTGTAAACCTTTCATGAAAAGCTTTAATTTAGCTTAGAAGAATTCTAATTTGAAGAGGGGGGATTTATGGTCGATATCAAGAAGGGCTTAAAGGACGTGGCCGAGAAGACCAAGGAGGTAGGCAAAGAGGCTGCTGAAAAGACCCTGGACGTGACTGGGAAGGCCGCTAAGAAGACGGCTGAGGCAGCTGAGAAGGCCAAAGAGAAGGTCAAGTAAGCTATTTCCTTAAACCACTAACTTTCCTTTAGTTTTTCTTACCAGTTGACCTTATTGCCACAGATTATGAGAAGCGGAAGCCCGCGCAGAGTGCCGCGGCCGGGATTTGAACCCGGGTCACGGGCTCGAGAGGCCCGCATACTGGGCCGGGCTATACTACCGCGGCACCAAGAGCACATCACAGGAGGGAGCTATATAAGTTTAGGCCTTCTCCCTGTTCTCTTTTCCCTCCCTTTTATCTATGAACTTCTTATAGACCAGGTACTCCTCCTTCGCCTTGAGCAAGGCCTCATAGAAGGCCCTCTCCCCTCCCCTCACGAGGCTCTCCATTACCTTCTTGGCCGACCTTGGCCCGACGCCCTGATTCATGAGGGCCTCCACGACATACCTTCCAAGGCCCTGCATGGCGTAATTTATGTAGAGCTCTGCCCTCTCCCTGACTTCATTGATTAGACGCTTTTCATCTTCGCTAAGCTTTCCCGCAGACCCCCTCTTCCACCTTGAGTAGAGGGAGGCCGCTGACTCGCCCCACTGAGAGGAGGGCAGCGGGGCCACCATGGCGGCCCCGCACTTAGGGCACCTGACAGGGTGGCTTAGGCCCACCACCTCGGCCCTCCATGTGCTGCCGCAGGACGCGCAGACGAACACCGCCTCTTTCCTGAGGGCAGCCCTGCGAAGTCCCTCAATTACGTACTCCATGGCCACCTCCTTCAGGTTGACGGCGACCTCTCTCCTCAGGTACGGGTTCTTTATGACCTCCTGGGCGAGGGGGCTCGGTCCCTCGCTCCTTACAACCCTGACTTCCTTGAGGTTGCTGAGGAACTCCCTTAGGGCCTCGGGGTCCAGCTTGTCGAAGGAGAGCTCCCTCAGCGTCTCCTCCTCCACCACCGAGCCCCTGTAGGCGTCAAGTATCCTCTTACCCTGCTCGAGGGAGACCCTGGCGTCGGGGTCAAGGACGCCAAGCCTCTTAGCGACCTGGAGGAACCTGGCCACGTATAGGGGGGTCTCCTTGATTGCGTCGTAGGCCAGCGCTACCAGCTCAGGGAGGTCCATGTTCTTGGCCTTGAGCAAAGCCTCCCTTATGTCGTCGCCTCTGACGCCATAAGGGGCTGAGAACACTATGGCGTAAGGTATGTAGTCAAACCAGGCCTTAACCTTGGGCTCCAGGAGCTTAGAGATTACTAGAGCCAGGAGGAGGTTACCTTTGCTGCCAAGACATGTGAACAGTATGCTGGCGCCCTTAAGCTCCTCTACAATAGGCTCCAAGGGGGTTAGCGGGGCGCCCCACCTCTTAGCGCTCTCAGCGATCACGTTTGTAATCCTTTCTGCCAGCTCTCTGTTGAGCCCTCTCTGAAGGAGCGCGTGAAGGGCCCTCTGGGGGTCGATGGAGGCCAGGCTTACAAGGCTGCAGACCTCCCTGGCCACCTTATAGCTGACGGGTATCAGCTCGCCTTCCCAGGACGGGACTACCCCCTCAGCCTCACCAAGGGGCTCGGCGTCTATCCTGAGCTCCTCATAATCCACGTTGACTATCCTCCAAGCCCTGCCGGCCAGCACGAAGACGGGCTTCTGCTCACGGCTGGCCAGGAGGGCGGCCTCTACGAACCTCTCACCGACCTCGCCCACCTGGGAGCCGCTAGCTACGTCATAGACCCTGAACATGGCCTCATCGGGTATCATTGAGACCTTATAGAGGTAAGTCAGTGACCTCCTGCCCCTCGCTAGCTTCCCCGTCTCAGGCTCATACCTCAGTACCCCCACTGAGTCAAGGTGAAGGACGACCTTTTCAAGCTCGCTTAGCGTCATCTCAGAGAAGGGCGCAGAGCGAGTAAGAACCTCGTGGGCTTTCCCTACGTCGCTGGCCAGGCGCTCAACCACCATGGCTACTAGCTGATGGGCCGCCGCGTCAAGGGGCTCCCTGTGATAGGTCAGGTCCTCAAGGTCCTCTCTCCTGGTCCTTACGGCTATGACGGCTGACTCCAAGAGCTCAAACACGTTATTAAAAGTGACTATGGTTGCCCTGCTAATGCCGCCGTAGCGGTGTTCAGACCTTCCGGCCCTCTGCGACATCGCGATGACCTCCCTAGGCGACATAAACTGTATAACCCTGTCTATATGGCCTACGTCTATGCCTAGCTCCATGCTCGAGGTGGCGACCAGTACCTTAAGCTCACCTTCCCTGAACCTCTTCTCGGCTTCCTCTCTCACCTCCCTTGAGAGGCTGCCGTGGTGCACCATGACCTTGTTGGCTAAGCGTTTTGACAGCAAGGCGCCAAGCCTCTCAGCCACGGATCTGGTGTTCGTGAAGAGCAGCGCCGAGCCCTTCTCGCGTGAGGCTATGGAGGCTATAGCGTCGGACGCCTTCTGAAGGCCCTCGTCCTCAGGCACAGCTGTTATCTCTATTTCGTAGGCCCTCTCCCCCTTGTCCTCAACCACCTCGACTTTACGCCCGTAGGCTAGGAGGGAGGCGGCGGCCCGCTTCGACTTGTCAGAGAGCGTAGCTGAGAGGCCTATACGCTGTATTCTGTTCCTCGACCTCTCCTGAAGCCTCTCAAGGACCACCGAGAGCTCCGAGCCCCTCTCGCTCTCTATCAGCTCCTGGACCTCGTCAACTATGACGTAACTCACAGAGTCCCACATGTCAGCCTTTGCCTGCACCGTTAGCAATAGGTTGAGGGTCTCAGGCGTTGTTATCATGAAGTCAGGTGGGCTCTCAAGGAACTTCCTCCTAATTGACGAGGTGGAGTCACCGTGCCTTAATGCTATCGAAACGCCTACGCCCTCGACAAGCCTTGAGACCCTCGTCATCAGGTCCCTGTTCAAAGCCCTTACTGGAGTCACGTAAATGGCCTTAATCCTGCCGTCGTTCAGCCCGCGGGAACTTAACATGAGCGACAGGACGGGAAAGAGGGCTGCCTCGGTCTTGCCGCTGCCTGTTGGCGAGACTATGAGGGTATGGGAGCCTCTGAGGACAACCGGTATGGCCTTCTCCTGAATAGGGTATAGCCTCGTGTAACCGAGCCTCGCTATGGCCTCTCTAAGCCTTGGGTGAAGCATGGAGATAACGTAGTCCTGCATGCTTCCGGGCAAAAATAGGAAGGGAAGAGGGGGCTATTTAGGTGAAAAGTTCTAGGTTTAGCTGCCCGGGAGGCCCTCCCTCTTCTCCTCGCCTTCCTTGCCCTTCTCCTCCTTCTTAGGCGGCGCCGCCGCGATCAGGTCGTCTATCTTTAGCAGCGCTATGGCGGCCTCGGCCGCGCCCTTTATCACCTGCTTCTTAACAAGCAGGGGCTCGTAGACGTTCACCGAGATCATGTCGTCAGCCGTCTTGCCGTTAAGCACGTCAATGCCTGCGAACTTCAGGTTCTTGCTGTGGAGGGACCTGAGCTGCATGACTGCGTCCAGCGGGTCCATGCCCGCGCTCTCGGCCAGCACGCTGGGTATGGTCTCAAGCGCGTCGGCGAAGGCCTCTATGGCCAGCTGCTCCTTCCCGCCTACCGTGGCCGCGAACTCCCTCAGCCTGAGGGCCAGCTCAACCTCAGGCGCGCCTCCGCCGCCCAGTATCTTGGGCTCCCTCATTATGTTCCTGAGGCCGTGGAGGACGTCATTGAGGTTCCTCTCAGCCTCGTCAAGCAGCATGTCGTTGGCGCCCCTCAGCAGTATGGTCACGCTCCTCGGGTTCTTGGCGCCCTCTATGAAGACCATCTTGTCATTGCCGACCTTCCTCTCCTCCACGAGCTCGGCGTAGCCCAGGCTCTCAGGCTTGAGGTCCCTGATGCTTGTAACTATCTTTGCGCCCGTGGCCCTAGCGAGCTTCTCTACGTCGCTCCTCTTGACCCTCCTCACGGCGAGTATGCCCTTCTTGGCCAGGAAGTGCTGGGCGACGTCGTCGATTCCCTTCTGGGTTATGACGACATTGGCGCCTGTCGCGGCTATCTTCTCAACCATGTCCTTAATGATCTTGGTCTCCTCCTCCAGGAACGAGTCGAGCTGCTCAACGTCGGTGACCCTTATCTTGG